>NZ_JBLYNS010000130.1:0-14528 GCF_049310205.1 Endozoicomonas sp. ALC013
CTTAATGATTGATCTAATTAAATGATTGATATCCATAACCATATAATTCCCGGTATTGATGATGGGGCTGAAAGTCTGGAGCAGGCACTGGCCATGCTGGCACTGGCCCAGGCGGATGGCATCCGGAAGCTGGTGTGCACACCCCATATGCACCCTGGCCGGTTTGATAATGATTTGGGTTCCATTGGTCCGATATTCGAAGGCCTTAAAAAGCACGCCAGGGCAGCGGGGTTTTCGATTCAGCTGGCGATGGCAGCAGAGGTGCGTTTCAGCGATGAAATGATGTTTCAGTTACGCAGGAATGAAATCCCGATGATTGGTCAATGGGATGGTTTCCAGTGTCTGTTACTGGAAATGCCCCATCAACGAATTCCCGTGGGGATGGAGCAGATGCTGGACTGGCTTTATAAAAGGGAGATAAGGGCAGTGATTGCCCACCCTGAGCGAAATAAAGAACTGATGTCGTACCCTGAGCGTGTATTGCCGTTTGTCGAGCGTGGAGCATTGTTGCAGTTGACAGCGGGTTCGGTCGCCTCTCTGTTTGGTGAGAGGGCAGAAGCTACTGCCCGCTGGTTTGTGGATCGTGGGCTGGTGCAGTTTGTGGCTTCGGATGCTCATCACCCGGTTCGGCGACCACCAGCCATGGCGCTTGCGGCTGAGACATTAAATCATTGGGTTGGCAGTGATCAGTGTTCATTGCTGACAATGGGTAATCCCAAGAAGTTAACGCATTGTCTTTTTGGTGGAGCCTCATGAAAAGTTCGTTATCCCGGCCTCGTGGTGTATTGATGCTGCCGATTGCACTGGGATTGTGTCTGGTGATTTATCAGGCCTTGACCTTGTTGCGCTCCGAGGTCGGGCGTTACCAGACGGAACTCTTTCTGGATCATTGGCAGCAGGAGACCGAAGCCAGTAACAGTTTTGTGGTGGAAGCTTCTGAATTGGACATTGCGATCAATGGTGTGGAAAGCGCCATACGGCAAATGCCGGATAATCCGGCACTGTATGTTTTGAAGGCACGAGTGCTTGAACGGGGCAGGCTTTCCGGTATCGATATAGAGAATAATTCGGAGCTGGAAATCTGGCAGAAAGCCATTGCTTTAAGACCTGCATGGCCATACAGCTGGAGTGACTATGCCCATGCCCGCTCACAATATTCACTGATTGATTCTGAATTTGAAGCGGCATTACTTCGAGCCAGCCAGCTTGGCCCATGGGAGTCACGTGTTCTGGAAAACGGCGCGTTATTCAGTTTTCACTACCGGGGCTGGTTGAGTGATCAGCTGCAGGCAGAGCTGGATAACAGTTATCAGAAACTGGTAAAAATTTATCCACACACTGCCCAGCGTATAGTCAGGCAATATCAATAAAACCTTTTTCAATACAAAGGCACAGAGACACAAAGTTATTAGAAGTTTTCTTTGTGTCTCTGTGCCTTTGTTGTTTTAACAGTTTCACGGAAACTTCGGACTCTGATAGATCGTGCCAGGCACCCTTCGACTCCGCTCAGGGTGAGCGGAGATTGTACACGTCAAACTCATTGAAACCATGTACTAATTCAACCGTACCGTTTTGTTTTCACTGAAGGTCAGCTGATAGCTCACTGCCTGTTCACCCGGGTCGACAATTTCCAGTCCCAAGCGGATAGGTTGTGCTTTAGGCATTTCGTCTGAGCCGGCCAGCTCGCCACCGAGGTATTCCGATGGGGTAAAGGTGCGGTTAGCCACCAGTCGGCCGTTGATATCGGTAAAGGTCAGCTTTAAGTCTGGAAACGGTTGTGGGTGCCTGGCTTCATTAATGATGACAGCATCTACCTGCAGGGCGTTGTCTTGATCAGGATGGCTGCGTACCACAAGATCAACGCTTTTAATGGCATTGAGGTTGACCATAGGGGGAAGTGTGCAGGAAAGCAGATTACAGGTCATGGCATAAGCCGGTCGCAGGGCAGGGTTCAGTGACAGTGTACTGCGGTTGAACCAGGCAAATTGCAGTGTCAGCAACACCAGCAGGCTGCAGGCCGCAACACCCCAGTAGGTTCTTTTCCTGCGGAGCTGTTGTTCGTTAATGGTTTCTTCGGTTTCTCGCTGGTCCAGTTCGTGAATCAGGGTTTCGATGCTTTGCTGGTGGTAGCCATCATATTGGATGGGCGCAGTGGCAACCTTTGCCTTTATGGAAGGGTCAAGGTCTTTGCTTCTGGACGTTTCCGGTTGTGTTGAATCCGGTTTTTTAACCGGTTTTTGCTGTTGGACGACCAGTGTTTCCCGCAGCTTTTTTCTGGTTTGAGTGGGTGTCTGGGGTTCTTCCCGGTGGACAGAGGGGGATATTTCAACGTTTTCAGTGGGGGTGTTGAATGCCGCCTTTTCTTGTTCTTTCAGGCGCGGTAGCTGGTCTATGGCATTAAAAACCTGAAGGCATGAACCGCAACGCACCGAACCCCTGGCAGCCTTAAGCTGGGCATGGGTAATGCGGAATATGGTCTGGCAGTGGGGGCAAGTGACACTTGACGGCGTCATGTTGACTGTTTACCTGATCTTGAAGCAGCATTTTTTATTAGACCAGAGCCCCCGTACTGAATCCAGTCTAATTGATAATGCAGGTACTTTTGTTTCTATTGAAACCCGGGGAGTAACAAGTTCTGTCATACCTGCATCACATCAATGCCAGCTTATGAACGTCGCTTACCAGAAAGCATGGCCCAGCCATCAAAGGTGACTGCTGTATCCATGGCAAACCACTGTTCATAGGTTTGAATTATTTCATCCGCCTGCTCAGCCAGAATACCGGACAGAGCAATGGAACCGCCTTCCCTGGTCAGACTGGCCAGTTTGGGAGCCAGTTGAGTCAAAGGGCCAGCAAGAATGTTGGCCAGTACTATATCAGCCTGATCCGCTGGTTCATCATCGGGCAGAAAAACTTCCAGTTTATCCACCGGAATGTTATTCCGTTTAGCATTCTCGATAGTGGCTTCCAGTGCCTGCGGATCCAGGTCAACACCGACTGCGGATTGTGCACCCAGAAGGAGTGCTGCAATAGCAAGGATGCCAGAACCACAACCATAGTCGATAACTGTTTTGCCAGTCAGGTTATTCTGCTGATCCAGCCAACGCAGGCAGAGTGCTGTGGTGGGGTGCGTCCCGGTGCCGAAGGCCAGGCCCGGGTCCAGCATCAGGTTAACAGCCTCAGGATCGGGAACGTCTTTCCAGCTGGGGCAAACCCACAGGCGGTCACCAAACTGCATGGGGTGGAAGTGGGTCATCCACTCCCGTTCCCAGTCTTTATCTTCCACCAGTTCGACCTTGTGATCAGGGAAAGGGTTCAGTCCGGCATGTTCTTTGAGAAAGGGTATGACATCATCGGTGCGGGTCTGGGCATCAAACAAGCCAACAACAACGGTGTTATTCCACAGCGGTGTGGTACCCAGCTCTGGTTCATAGACCGGTTGATCTGTTGCATCCTGCAGGGTGACCGCACAGGCACCGGCTTCCAGAAGCAGGTCTTCCAGAATTTCAGCATGGTCAGAAGTTGTGTCCAGTCTGACTTGAATCCAAGACATTGTGTTACCCAGAATGAAAAGCAATAAGAATTCCCACCTGTTCTTCAGGAAAGAAATTCATGGAACATAGGCGACTTATTGTAGCTGAGCACTGGTATTTCATAAACATTTGCTGGCTGATCGCCCAATAAAAAGAAAGGCCATCTCCTTTGGGAGACGGCCTTGCCAAAGAGTAAAAAAACGGGAAATCACTCAGCCAGTTTCTTTTCCAGATAGTGAATACTGACACCACCTTCCTTGAAGTGAGTATCAGTCACCAACGCCTGATGAAGAGGAATATTGGTTTTAATCCCTTCAATAACGGTTTCATCGAGTGCGTTCTTCATCCGGATAAGGGCCGTTTCACGATCCGGACCATAACTGATGATCTTGGCGATCAGGGAATCATAGTAAGGAGGAACGCTATAACCGTTGTACAGATGGCTGTCCACGCGAACACCATTGCCGCCCGGTGCATGGAACTGCAAAACCTTGCCTGGTGATGGCATAAAGGTTTTTGGGTCTTCGGCGTTGATTCGGCATTCGAAGGCGTGGCCTTTGAGTGCGATATCGTCCTGACCAACGCTCAGAGGCAGGCCGCTGGCAATTCTCAGCTGCTCTTTGACAATATCAATGCCGCTGATCAGTTCGGTCACCGGGTGCTCAACCTGAACCCGGGTGTTCATTTCAATGAAATAGAACTCACCGTTTTCATACAGGAATTCAAAGGTTCCAGCACCTTTGTAGCCCAGCTCAATGCAGGCACGGGTACAGGCGCTGGCCACTTCCTGACGCTTTTCTTCGGGAATGCCGGGCGCAGGCGCTTCTTCAATAACTTTCTGATGGCGACGTTGCAAAGAGCAGTCGCGGTCACCCAGATGGATGGCGTTACCCTGGCCATCGGCCAGCACCTGGAACTCCACATGACGTGGGTTTTGCAGGAATTTCTCCAGGTAAACCGTATCATTGTTGAATGCCGCACCGGCTTCTGATTTGGTCAGGGCGACGGAGCTGATCAGGTCTTCTTCGTTGTAGACCACGCGCATGCCGCGGCCACCGCCACCGCCGGCAGCCTTGATGATCACGGGGTAGCCGATATCCCGGGCTATGGCCATGGTGCGGCTGTGGTCATCAGTGAGTGAGCCATTAGAGCCAGGAACCGTGGGAACACCGGCTTTCTGCATGGCTTCGATTGCTGAGACTTTGTCCCCCATCAGGCGGATAACGTCGGCGGAAGGCCCGATAAAGGTAAAGCCACTGCGTTCTACCTGTTCAGCGAAATCTGCATTTTCGGACAGAAAGCCGTAGCCCGGGTGAATCGCGGTGGCGTGAGTCACCTCGGCGGCACTGATGATGGCAGGAATATTGAGATAGCTGTCTGCCGGGTTGTTTGGACCGATACAGACGGACTCATCCGCCAGGTGCAGATGCATAAGGTCAGCATCGGCCTTGGAGTGAACCGCAACGGTCTTGATGCCCAGCTCTTTGCAGGCCCTTAATATTCTGAGAGCAATTTCGCCCCGGTTGGCTATTACGACTTTATCGAGCATAACGCGATTCTCAGGCGATTATCAGACAATAGTGAACAGGGGCTGGTCGAACTCAACAGGCTGACCATTCTCGACCAGAACGGCATCAATAGTGCCGGATTTGTCCGCCTTGATCTGGTTCATCATCTTCATGGCTTCAACAATGCAGAGTACATCACCTTCCTTAACCTGCTGGCCGACTTTGGCGAAGTCAGGCGCATCCGGTGACGGAGCACCGTAGAAAGTACCAACCATGGGAGACTTGACCTGATGGCCCGAAACGACAGGCTCAGCAATAACAGGTGCAGCTGCTTCAGTGGCAGCGGGGGCAGCAGCAGGAGCCGTGGCTGTTGCAGCAGCCGGGTAGGCAATGGGGGCGGCGGCTACCGGTGCATTTTTCGAGTAACGGCTGATACGAACGGACTCTTCACCCTCATGGATTTCGAGCTCATCAATACCTGATTCTTCCAGCAGCTCAATGAGCTTTTTTACTTTTCTGATATCCATTGTCAGTCTCAAATGCTTGTACTGGCAGCACTGGCTGGCCAGTCTGGTTGATTTTGCGAAAAATCGAACACTCTACTTGGCGAGTGCAGGATCCCCGGTGGTCAGTTTTTGCCTGACAGTGCCACTGTTTAAAAGGGGGTAAGGCAGTTGCACTGTGATTAACGTAAATCAGAACGTTGTCCTGTGTTGGTGCCGCGTTCTGAAAAAATGGTTCGCGTTCTTATGGCTCCGGCTGTCTGGCAAGTCTGTCAACTGCGGCAGACAGTGCCATTTCGTAGCCTTTAGGTCCCAGTCCGGCAATAACCCCTTCAGCAACGTCACTGAAATAGGAGTGATGACGGAAAGGCTCCCTGCAATGAATGTTCGAAAGGTGTACTTCAATAAATGGAATAGCAACCCCAAGCAGTGCGTCCCGCAGTGCCACACTGGTGTGAGTGAAAGCGGCCGGGTTGATGATGATAAAGCGTACGCCATCCTTGCCTGACTGATGAATACGATCTATCAGTAGATGTTCCGCATTGCTTTGAAAGCTTTCCAGCTTGAGGCCTGCATCAGTAGCCAGCTGGACAAGGTTCTGGCAGATCTGTTCAAGCGTGGTTGCACCGTAAACACCGGGCTCTCGAGTGCCAAGCAGATTCAGGTTTGGACCATTGAGCACAAGAATGTCGGCCATGTTTATCCTCTTAAGACCCCAATGGTCACCGTTGCGACCCTGACCAATGAGAAAGCTTCAGTAGTCAGCCTGCTTTGGTTAACCTGGCTACGCAGTTGACCTTTGAAATACATCGCAATCGTTATTGATCTGGCATTTTGCCCCATTGTCAAGAGTGCGTCCAGTTTGTGCGTGTTACAGGAGGTTAACGACAGTTACGAAGCATTTCATGCCCGTTTCAGACAAGTTCAGACATCTGTAGTTGTTCCGGAGGCTATCAGCAGTTTTGTCAGCTTTTGATGCAGCTGCAAGGCGGTGATTTCACCCTGGGATTTTAGTGCAGGCAACTCACTCCCACTGGCATCAAAAAACAGCATGGCGGGAGGTCCGAACAGTTGATGCTGGTTGAGGAACTGCTGGTGTTCCAGCGTATTATCGGTGATATCCAGCTTGATCAGGGCTATTCTGGCCAACTGATCAGTGACCAGCGGGTCTGGGAACACGGTCCGCTCAATGATTTTGCAGGATATGCACCAGTCAGCATAGAAATCCACCAGGGCTGGCTGGTTGTTCAGGGCTGCGTCTGCCAGCAGGTTATTCAGTTCATTCACTGTTGTTACGGTCTTGAAGCGGGAACTCTCTGTCTGTTCAGTGGTGCTTTCTATTGCAGTGCTGCTTTTACCCAATAACGGATTCAATGGGTCACTATTGCCCATGGCGGCACCAATAATCAGGCAGGTTCCATAGATCAGACAGAGTATGCCGACGGTCTGTCGGAACATCTGGTGCGCTTCTTTCAGATTGGTGTGAAGAGCGCCCAGGAATACGGCGCTGCCAATTAGCAAAGCACCCCACAGGAAGAGCGTGACTGATGGAGCGATAACCCGTCCCAGCATCCAGATGGCGACGCCCAGAAGTAATACGCCAAAGAATGAGCGAACACCGTTCATCCAGGCCCCGGACCTTGGCAGCAAGTGCCTTCCGCCTAACGCCAGGACAAATAAGGGAATGCCCATGCCCAGACCCAGGGCAAACAGTGTCAGCCCACCAAACAGGGCATCACCGGTTGAGCTGATATAGATCAGTGCACCGGCCAGGGGTGCCGAGACACACGGGGAAACCACCAGCGCAGACAATAACCCCATCACGGCAGCCCCCGACAAGCTGCCTGAATTTTGCTGGCTGCCACTGAGTTTGTCCCGAACCCGGGCGGGCAGCTGTAACTCGTAAAGGCCAAACATACTCAGGGCCAGCAGCGCAAAGAGTATTGCCACAGGGATCAGCAGCCATGGGGATTGGAGTTTTGCCTGAAGGTTCAGACTGGCACCAAACAGCCCCATTAATGTACCGGCAATGGCAAAGATGGCTGACATGGTGAGTATATAGGTCATCGTCAGGGCAATGGTCCGGGTTTTGGTCTGTGCCCTGGTTCCCAGTATCAGGCTGGACAGTATCGGGAACATGGGCAGGACACAGGGCGTCAGGCTAAGGCCAATACCCGCGAGAACAAAAAGGAGTAGCGCAATCGGCAGACTGTTCTGTTCCAGCTGCTGCTGGAAGGCGTTCCCGGAGTCTGATACCGCCATAAGGGTAACACTGGCTGAAACGGGCGAATCATTGACTTGGGTAATCACCAATGGAATAACAACTTTATGGGGTGGATAACACAGTCCAGCCCTGGCACAGCCCTGGAAGCCGATTTCCAGTTCCGGCAGGTTGCCTGAATGGTTGGCAGGAACTTTGATAACCAGGTTTTCACTGAATACTTCCAGTTCTTTGTTGTAATAAGGGTCAAAAATCGCTTCACCGGCAGGATAGTCAGCTGCACCCAGTGTTGAGATATCGGTTACCGGCGTAAAGGTGAAACGGTGCTTATAAAGGTAGTGCTCTGGTTTTACAGCAACATTAATGATCGCCGAACCCTGCTCAATTTGCCCGGTGAATTGAAAGGCTTCTTCGACTGGAAGAAAACCCTGGTTTTTTCTGGGTTCTGCCCCGAATAACTGGCTCAGATTGGCCTGAGCAGATATTGAGATTACCAGACCCAGGAAAAGGGGCCAGAGCAGGCGGAGTTGGCATTTTGGCATATAAGCAGCTGTTTATAATGGTGAATACTATGTATTGTGCAGTGATATATCAGAGATGCAAGTAGAGAGGGGCTTACAGAGAAAAGAAAACAGCAGAAATGAGTGGAAAAGCTCAGGTCGAAACCTGAGCCATAAGGAAAGTCAGCCTTTATAGTTGGCGGCAGACTTTTTGATGACTTCCAGGGCCGCTTCGGAACCTTCCCAGCCATCAATCTTGACCCACTTGCCAGGCTCAAGATCTTTATAGTTTTCAAAGAAGTGTTCAATCTGCTGGAGCAGCAGGGCTGGCAGATCTGTGTATTCTTTTACGTCTTTGTAGAGCGTGGAGAGTTTGTCGTGAGGAACGGCAATCAGCTTCTCGTCACGGCCACTTTCGTCAGACATGTTCAGCATGCCGACAGGACGGCAGCGAATAACTGAGCCCGGGATAACCGGGTAGGGTGTCACCACCAGAACGTCCAGAGGGTCGCCATCGTCAGCCAGGGTCTGGTTGATGTAACCGTAGTTGGCTGGGTAGAACATTGGGGTTGCCATAAAGCGGTCAACCAGAATGGCATCCATATCCTTGTCAACTTCGTACTTAATTGGCGAAGCATTGGCAGGGATTTCGATAATGACGTAGATGTCTTCTGGCAGACTTTTGCCAGCAGGAACAGATGAATAGCTCATTGACAGTCAATCTCTGTGTGAGGTCAGTTTGAAATTGCCGCGTATTATATAGAGTTTGTTACGCTCTTTTCCACTTGTAAGGGGTATCCCGCCCGGGAACCCGGGAGTGCATCTGGGCCTGGCTTGCTGGCATTGCATATTTCCGGCTGCTTATGCTCAGCTATCTGCTTGATTGAGAGCTAAAATTAATTCATTGTCAGTCGCTGGCGTGAGCTGGATTCATAAGCCAAAGGAGGTGATTGTGAGATCGATCACTGTTGAAGATTGCATGACCCCCAAAGTTGTTACCGTTTCTCCGGATATTCAAGTTGCTGAAGCCATCCGTATTCTGCTGCAACACAATATTACGGCAGCACCGGTAGTCGACAATGAAGGTACGCTTATCGGGATTCTTTCAGAATCAGACTGCCTCGAAGGGACATTGAATGGCAGCTATTTTTCCCAGGATGCGGGATTGGTGCGTGATTATATGACCATTCAAGTGGTCACCGCTGCCCCACAAGAAGATATTATCACTGTGTATCAGCGATTTATGACCGATAAGGCTTACCGTGTTCCAGTTGTTGAAGATGGAAACCTGGTGGGCATACTCAGTCCCAAAGATTTGATGTCTGCAGTTCTCGAATTTTATGAACGCCCGGTCGATTCTGCATAATTGACTTGCCAACCCGGACGATTCATTGATTATCTTGATTCATTCCATGAAATACCTGCTTTCAGGGTTATTACTTTAATTTATATTTTTAATTAATAAATTTTTTTAATTCCCTTTGTTTATTAATTTTGCTTTTCATTCATCAGCTAGACTTTTTCTTTATAGATTGGATATTTTTGAAAAGGAATTTGCATGGGCAGCACAATTTCTCCTCCTACGGGCCGTCATCCGTCATCACCAATTGATGGTTCGTCCTCAGAGTCTGAGTCAGGAAAAGAGGGGACTATGGTTACTCCTTATGGCTCTCGTAAAGTGACGGCCTCCAAAGTGGGCAAAGGAGATCCTTCTGTTCGAGGTGAAAAAGCGCATGATTCTGTAGTTCACCCTCCGGGGGAGAGAACGGTTAAACCTCAACAGGACTCATTGCCATCTTTAAATCCAGTTCCTGATGAGGCTGAAGATGGTCCGGGGCCAAACCTTGATTCTACTGAAGCGAGATTATCGGCACCTGATTTGCCTGAAAGAGCATCTGCTGATAATACACTGCCCAATAATGAAGGGTCACGTTCATTTCCATCGACTCATGATTCCCGTGTTGAAAAGGGTTTGTATTGTGATCCATTAGAACCTGAACACCATGAAACAATCTTATCACCGGTTGACGAAGATGAAATTATGTCGGTAACCACTGAGCTTGCAGAAGAGCCTCGTAATGTCAGGACACATGAAATGTTGCCCAGGCATGATTCCAGCAGGTTGTTTGGGCCTGAATTTGGCACAGCAGTGGGACAGATTGTCAGAGAAAACAGAAATCCTGAGCATTCTGAAAGTAAGCTTCCGGCTCGTATTAAACCGCTTGCGGCTCATAGTAAAACGTCATCGATGGATGATGAATCGGACGTTGCCAGCGTTTCGATCGAAGGCGGTGGTCTTGATGATGATCCAACCGTTAGGAGTGGTGGTTCAGTCACTATTGAAGGAGGGGGGGATAAAACCAGCAAAAAGCTATTTCAGCGAGTATTGGGTGCAATTAACAAATTGTTGAATGTGGTCAAAAATAACCCGCTATGGGCTGGATTTGTGATTTGCAGCGCCATTTTTCTTATCACTCTCATGGTAGGACAACCTTATGCAGCGATGTTTTTTGCAATTTGTGCCCTGGCTTTTCTGGGCGTGGCTTTGGGGGTAACAGCGTATAATCTTAGTAAACCGCAGAATCCATCACAGAGTAATAGTGGTCAGAACCAGAATCCACAAAATCCACAGAGTCCACAAAATCCACAGAATTCACAGAGTCAACAGAGTTCACAGAATTCTCCGGAAGACAGAACACAGGCTGACCCAGAGACATCAACCACCAGAACTGAATCTGGCTCAAGCCCACACCCAGGTCCCGGTGGCAGGGATGACAGGCAGACGATAACAGAATCACGGCGACCCCCTGTCAGTAATGGCAGAAGTGAGCCACCTGTCACAGGAGGCAGGGCCTCCAATGCGGCAACGCAAACGGTGGAGGGAGAAAATACCAACGATCTTGCAACAAATCTTGAAAAATTCACACAATTGATCAACGAAAACTTCAGTCCATTCTCAAGTAAGGTTCATGCTCCAGAACAATGGAAGAAGAACTCTCAGGAACCGGACAGAAAAGTTGATAGAGAAACCTTAGAAAAGGTATCGACTGCTGCAGTAGGCCTTATCGACCAGTTTCGCCATATTAAGGACCATAGAGACAGCAAAGGTTCTGATATTTTTCAATATGCCAGGCTGTCTGAGGTTGAAAAGCAAACGAATCAGCTGATGGATTTAATAGAGCCTACAGATGCGTTTATTGAACAATTGACGAATACAGTTTATATGCAATTCGCTGACCCAAAGCTTTCCCCTGATCCAAATGCTTCACCACTGAGCATTGGTGATACGCGCAGACGACTGGAAAATTTTGCTAATAAAGATATGAAGGGAGTTGAGTTTTTTGATCTGTTGGTTGAGTTTGTCCGGGCGGCAAAAGCTTATAGAAAAGGTAGAATGATGTTTGGAGATAAAGCCGGTCCTGATGCTGAATCAGTCCCTTTATCTGTAAAAACTCCGATGTCCGCTCCAAAAGATGATTTGGATGATGAGTTACCAGAATAAGCGGATAAACGGCATTATTAAGTAGTAAAAAACCGAGCTAAAAGTCATTGTCGTAATTTTATATATAAATGATTTTCTGAATTTCTTTTTATAAAAAGAAATCGACCAATGTGTAATTGGCAAGAACGTTGTTTCATAACCTAAAGTTAAAGAAGCGACTTAACGGATATTCAAAATGACAGGGAGTCACTCATGAGTACCTCCATTGGCGGTGTGGATTCTTCCAGTAGCGAATCTGGAGAA
Organism: Endozoicomonas sp. ALC013; assembly: GCF_049310205.1. Lineage (NCBI taxonomy): Bacteria > Pseudomonadati > Pseudomonadota > Gammaproteobacteria > Oceanospirillales > Endozoicomonadaceae > Endozoicomonas > Endozoicomonas sp. ALC013. The sequence continues at coordinate 12,011 of NZ_JBLYNS010000130.1, forward strand.
AACCCCAAAACCGTTACCTTGAATGATGGCAGGATTAATTCACTCCGGGCTGCCGGCTATACCGATGCCCAGATTGAAGCCTTGTTATCAATGGCTGACCCGGATGATCAGGGTAACTCGCTAACCCCCACCCACTTCTACTCGGTTAATAAGCAGACACTGAACTCGCTTAGATATACGGGACAGCTTGATGAAGCGTCACAGAAGCTGGTTTATTTACAGGCACCTGTCGCCATGGTTCAGGAGGTCAGTAATCCGGCGAACTGGAATGGTGATAATTATATAGGTCCCGGAGCGTCACAAATCAATGCATATCTGATGGGCGAACCAGTGGATTTCACCAAGCCCAGCCTGGACGCATTGATTATGGGCGTGCTGACGGCCCGGGCAGATATTCTCCAGACACAACTGGAAGACCAGATAGAGTCCATCAATCAGAAAAATGATTTGCTGGAAGAGGCCAATATGTATTTGGCCAAAGCCAAGGAGAAAAAGGCAGCGGCTGGCACGTCAGGCTCTTCCATGATGTCAAAGGATATGATTGATTTCTGGAAACAAATGGGCGCTCAGACTGACCGAAGCGGTAATGACGATAGTCATAATGCTGCTGAGTGGGATGCCAATATTGAGCATTTGAAATCAAAAATTGAGTCGCTGACCAGTCAATCACAATTGCAAACCACCAAGCTTCAACAGACTATCAATAAATACAACCAGACGTTTGAAATGCTTTCTAATTTTATCAACAAGTACTTTCAGTCCATAAGTACTATTATTCAAAATATGCGTTAACTCATGGAGGAGTCACACGTGAATAGTGAAGATCTGAATTATGAAGGTGCAGAACTTGAAGACAAGCTCATGAATTTCTTCGGTGAGGGGGGAACCTTCAAAGATTTGAAAAACTTGAGTGATGATGCCATGGAAGCAATATACTCAGTTGCCTACAATCTTTATCAGGGTGGAAAGTACGAAGAAGCAACGAAAGTTTTTCAATTCTTGTGTTTTTACGACCATTTCAATCGTAAATACTTTCTTGGATTAGGTGCCTGTCAACAAATGCAGAAACAATACGACAGCGCCATCGAGATCTTCTCATTTGCTACTCTTCTGGATTCTGATGATCCCCGACCAATGATGTATATCGGCGATTGTCATTTAGCGAAAGGCGACAGGGAAAAGGCTCAGATTTCTTATGAGACTTCCATTGATTGGGCCGGTGATAGCCCGGAATATGCCAAGGATCTGGAACGTGCCAAAAATATGCTGGAAAATCTAAAATAGCCAGGGAGTAAGCAGAATGGATGGTATCCAACAGGGGTATTCGGCGGGGCAGATACCACAACAGGCGGGTATAGACCCATCACTCCGGCAACAACAGACCGATCAGGTTGCGCAAAAAGAAACAGTCAGTCGTGGTTATTCGGAGCAAAACACGGTATCGACGAATCAGGTTCAGGAGAATATTTCTCCTCCCCTTAAGCCGCCGCACAGTCTGGATGTTCCAGCGAAAGGCTCAGATACTCCTTCTGGAAAAGTCCTCAAGGAGATCTCTGTTTTTTCCGAAATCCAGAAGCTGAGTAAAACGAACCCTGAAGCGGTAAAGCTTGGTCTGGCTTCTGAGGCAGTGATCGAACAAGGTGGTCAGGATTATTTGGCTCTGGTCACTGGTGATCTGAAAGCCTTCGCCGAGGGGCCTGGCGGGCGGCCGAATCCACTGGCGGGTCATATCAGTTCTATGCAGAGCAACAAGGACCATCTGTTGTCCATGGGTTACAGTAATGAGCTGGTTGATGGAATGCTGAAATTGGCTGACCCGAAAGATCCGGATAACTCCCTGAGGACCATGCATTCGTTCTCTGCCCAGGTGGGTGGCAAACTTGCCGGTGATGACTCGCTTGGACAGCTGGGTGATCTTTTTGCCGATACTTTCAACAAAGTTGCCAACCTGAAAGGGGGACCCACAGACCTTCAAAAAGAATTGCAAACTGAACTGAAAGCCTTTACTTCAACATTCCTGGATTCAAATAAAACGCTTGATGTGGATACTGCAACTCAAATGCTGATGCAAATTCAGACCAAGTTGCAGGACAGCCGTCTGGTATTTAACCAGGAAAATATCAAAATTAATGAGCAACAGCGACAGCAGGTTTCGGAAAAACGGTTAGCAAAGATTGCCGAATCGATTGAAAAAGCGGAAGAAGCCAAAGAATCAGGAAAGATCGCTAAAATATTCGGTTATATAGCCGTCGCTCTCATGGCTGTTGTTATGGTTGTTATGTTTGCTACGGGTGTTGGTTCGCCATTAGCCATGGGGCTCATGGCCGCATGTCTGGCTCTGACCGTGATGATGACTGTTTCTTCCGAGACCGGCGACTGGATGAACAAGGGAGTTGCCTCGATCTTCGAGGCATTTGGTGCGAATGAAGACCAGGCCATGATTGGCGCGATGGTGTTCTGGTCGTCCTTGATTCTGGTAATGAGTCTTGGTGGTGCGTTTGCCGGTGGGGGGGCCAGT
>NZ_JBLYNS010000131.1:0-14338 GCF_049310205.1 Endozoicomonas sp. ALC013
TTTGCCGGGGCTACATCAATGACCAGAAAAGAATCCGATGGTTTGTGATAAGCACCTGCAGGAGAGATATGGCCACCGGGCTCCTGACCGAAAACCTCACGGGCATAATTGATAATGATGTATTGGTCAGTTTTTTTTCAAAGCTGCAATTAACTTCTGTTCAGAATTCCGAGAAAAACAACCTGATCTTTCGCCACAGGAAATTATCTTTTAGTGTGGTAATTCATAAGGAACTTTTTGGGAATAATTAAGTCGGATATTTTGTCTGTCAGCAGCCAAAATTATTGCTAATAAAAATTATGGATCGTAAGTAACAAATAATCTGAGGATAATAAGGTATATGACTATCTCTAATGCTGTGTCTTCAACGGTGACAGCACAACCAACGGCTCACCGGTTATGTGACTACACCCTTAATTGTGAGCGAATTAAACAAGATCGCTTTGCGTGTCGCATCACTACACCGTTGGCTGCCGGTGGAGGTGCTGCTATTGGTGGTGTTGTAGGCTATAATACTGCAGGCACAATTGGCAGCACTGTCATTGGTGTCTTCGGCGGCCTGTCTGTTGGCGTTTGCTTTTCTTTCTCCGTGTGTCTTTGTGTAAATTGCTGCTCCGATGACTGCGATTACATTAAGCTTCGTGATCGAGAAATCACCACCTCCACCGAACTGGCCCCTCTTGCAGTTGGGCAGCAACATAAACAGGAACCACTATCGGCTGAACCTCCGCCTTACCCGGGAATTGGTTGCAACCCTACAGAGTCTGTTCGGTTCCTGTCAGAACCACCTCCGCCTTACTCGGGAACTGGTTCCATCCGCACAGCACCAGTTCAGTCACAGCCAGGACTGTACTCTTCTCCTCCATCGCCAAGCATCGGTAATGTTTGCTCCATTCACCCCACTACTTATGCTATCTCTGAAATCGTTAGTGGTAGATCAACCTCGGAAGTAGCGTCCGGTGCCTACAGGCTGACTTCTGGCGGCTCAACCTCTCTGGGTTTACCGGGCTTCGGCTTTTGGTAATTAATAATGGGGGCTTTCGCAGGTTGGCTGATGAAAAGTGAGGGGCTAATAACAGTGTCGAGTAATCTATGATTATCTTGGTTAATTTGAACAGATCAAAAAAAACCAGTGTCAAAAATCAGGGTCAGGTCCTTCATTATGGACAACAATTGACGTTTTAGTGATAAGTAAAGATATCCGCACAATGAAAGACTTGGCCCCAGCTTACTATGACAAAAAGTAAATATTAAAACGGCTTCAGCACTCGAATAACTGAAATTGTTGACCCGGCGATTAAGTCAGGTCACAGCCATTTAAAACAAGCTTCGTGAATGATAAGGAGGATAAAAGCGGCCAATTATGATAGTTCGATACCAAGAGCTGCTTTGAATAAGGCTTCTATTCTCGCTTTAGCCTGATTATCCCCGCAACGAAAAGAAGGAATATCTAAATCATCCATTAATAGTTCTTTTGCATTCTTTGGGTTATCCGCTGCTCGATAATCATCAACATTCAGACATGCGTTAGAAGCGTACGGATCAAGATCCTTAAAACGGTCACATTTGTTGTTTACGTTAATTAACTCCTGCTGAACATATGTTTCAACAAGATTACGCAAAAAGATCAAGTTTCTTCGTGTAACCTCTTTCAACACGTCCCTACCATGGGATATACAACTTGAAATTTCAGCAATTTTGCTATCCATATCTGGATATTTCTGTTGTATTTTCTGTCGCGTCTTCTCTGCAACTGATACACTGCCAGAAGAAGTCTCTTGAGTCACTGATCCGCGAGATAAGCAGTAGTTTTGACTGTGCCGGGCATTATGTGCCTTGATCAAATAATCGAGCAAATTTTTGCTCTGTAATTCCGTGGCATATCCACCTTTGGATTCAATAAATCGGCTAACCTCTGGACCTAATGTCTCTGCCATAACAGCTTCATAGGCAGGCGGTAAGCTTGAAGCGTTACTTAAATTAGATACATTCATAATTTACCGCTTTAAATTAAATATTCGATTTATAGGACAGGGTATGCTAGGAATAGTTCCTCATACATAAGCACTAAATCATATGCTTTCGAATAGAATAACTAACCAATTGATAACTGCTTCCTGAACCTCCTGATGTACTTCTGCCTGACTGCGGCTGCTGCCATCATCCGTGGTCATGGTCTGGCTCAGGATCACTTTGCTGATGGCCTTGTCCATTCGCTGGCGAAGGGCATCATAGTCAGCGGTGCCCGATCTGGCCGCTTCGATCAACTCAATAATGACGTTATCGGGAATCACTACACCGCTGTCGCTTTGTATGGGATCCAGTGCCTGCAGTGCTTTCTCTCGCTCAATGGGGTCTTGAGCCTGCCCGGGAGTGAGGTAGAGAAAAAGCTTGTCCAAAATTGTTTGATATTGGAAAAATTTTCGGGCAACTTGTTACGCAGCCTCGGAAAGTTGTTGTGCAAGAATATAGAGCACCTTTTCTGACTGGGTTAGCTGCTGCGAGAGTGGTCAAAAAACAGTCGATATCAGTAAAGCTGTCTGACCTGATGCTCTCCCTGATCACCTAACGGCTTATCCACAACATTGTCCACATAAAATCTGGATGATTGCTAGGAGCCTGTCCGAGAATAGACTACCCTACTGCGGTGGCAGCAAATTAGTCTAAAAAGTCGGAAATTTTTAGCAAATAGAACCACTATTCACTAAAAATTTCCGACTTTTTATCCTCAATTTTCTGCCATCCTCGCTACGGGCGCTATTCTCGGACAGGCTCCTAGGCAGCAATACTCCCACAATTTATCATCAGGCATCTTGTGCAATGACAGCATCTTGTATAGGCAAACTATCCACACCGGCAAGAAGGGCGAAAACTTCGGACTCTGATAGATCGTGCCAAGCACCCTTCGACTCCGCTCAGCGTGAACGAAGATTGTGCACGTCAAACTCATTGAAACCATGTACCGGGAGCCTGAAGGGAGTAGCAAGACAAATCAGGAAGTATGATCACCTATTTCATTTGCTCCGTACACTATCGTTTAACAGCAATAAGTCATGGATATGCTGTTTCTCTTTAATGAAGCACACCATACTGTTTAGTGCTGGTTCTGCTGACGGCTAACTGATTGCTCAACGCCCCACACACCAACATTCAGGAGAGGAAACGTGGCTGAGAATACTGCGAGTCAAATAGACCACAGTGTCACCCCGGACGATCATCCAAAAAAAATAACACGAACTATAGTTCTAAATGACGGCAGCCCTGAGAACAAACGACAGGAGTTATTAAATTATTTCCACCAGACGTTTGATCAATATGAGCTGCTGTTTGCAACCCTGGCCTGCCAGGAAGCCTGGTACAAAAAGGCAATACCCCTTCGTCACCCGTTGATTTTCTATTACGGGCACACTGCCGCTTTTTTTGTGAACAAACTGATAACCGCAAAACTGATCTCGGAACGAGTTGACCCTTATATTGAGTCCACCGTTGCCATTGGTGTGGATGAAATGTCCTGGGATGATCTGGACGACAACAATTACCAATGGCCAACCGTGCAACAGGTCCGCGACTACCGCAGTAAAGTCAGGGCACTGGTTTCCGGTTTTATCCGGAACATGCCACTGGAGATACCCATCAACTGGGAGAGTCAGGCCTGGATCATTCTGATGGGCATTGAACATGAACGCATTCACCTGGAAACCTCATCAGTACTGATTCGCCAGCTGCCAATCGCCTGCGTCAAGCCACACAGTTACTGGCAACACTGTCCAGACACAGGGTCAGCACCGGACAACCGCCTGATTGAGATGCCCGGAGGATCACTTCGCCTGGGTAAAGATTACGATGCTTCGCTCTACGGCTGGGACAATGAATATGGCCGCTGCGAGGTTGAGGTGGCCCCCTTCAAAGCCAGCGAATACCTGGTGAGCAATCAGGAGTTTAAAGCCTTTATTGATGCCGGTGGTTATGACAATGAACGCTGGTGGACGGATGAAGGCTGGGCCTGGAACACGTTCAGCAACACGGATGGTAAAGTGCGCCACCCCGAATTCTGGATCCCCGATGGGGACAGTTATCGCTACCGCACCATGCTGGCAGAGATCGATATGCCCTGGAACTGGCCGGTAGACGTCAACTGTCATGAAGCCCAGGCCTTTTGTCGCTGGAAGTCAGAAGTGACCGGCAAACAGATTCAGCTGCCCAGTGAAGCCGAATGGTACCACCTAAGGGAGACCATCAGTACTGACCAGCCCTGGTGGGATAAAGCCCCCGGAAATATCAATCTCGAATACTGGTCTTCATCTTGCCCGGTTGACCACTTCAGAACCGGAGAACTATATGACATTATCGGGAATGTCTGGCAATGGACCACCACCCCCATTGACGGTTATGAAGGCTTCCGTGTCCACCCCTGCTACGATGATTTCTCAACCCCGACCTTTGATGGACGACACAACCTGATTAAAGGAGGTTGCTGGATATCAACCGGCAACTACGCTATTAAAGAATCCCGCTACGCCTTTCGCCGCCACTTCTTCCAGCATGCCGGTTTCCGTTACGTAGAGTCCAGTGCCATGACCAATACCTCCAGCAACCCTTATGAGAGCGATGCCCTGGTTGCCCAATATCTGTCGTTCCATTTTGGGGAGTCTTACTTTGATGTACCCAACTACCCCAAAGCCTGTGCCCGCCTCTGCCATGAAGTCAGTGGCGAGACACCCCGAACACGGGCACTGGACCTGGGCTGTTCAGTGGGACGCACCAGCTTTGAACTGGCCCGCTGGTTTCAACATGTGGACGGCATCGACTTCTCTGCCCGATTCATTTCTGCGGCGGCCGAGTTGCAGGAGCGGGGGAAAATACGCTACCACCTGACCACAGAAGGCGAACTGGGTGATTACTTTATTGCCGATACCACGGAGATGGGGCTGGATGATATCGATACCAGCCGTATCCGCTTTACCCAGGGGGATGCCTGCAACCTGAAACCCATGTTTAACGACTATGATCTTGTTTTTGCCGGTAACCTGATTGATCGCCTGAATAACCCCGCGCAATTTCTGGACATTATCCATGAGCGCATACGCCCCGGCGGCATCCTCGTGATCACTTCGCCCTATACCTGGCTGGAAGAGTATACGCCCCGGCAGAACTGGCTTGGAGGCATCCGTGAAAATGGTGAAGCCCTGGACACCTATACCGGACTGCAAAGAGCGTTGAGCAAACATTTTGAAGAGGTACGCCCCCCCCTCGATCTCCCGTTTGTGATCAGGGAAACAGCCCGGAAATATCAGCATTCGGTTGCCCAGTGCACAGTGTGGCGGCATAAAACGCTGTAATCCGGCCCCGCGCCTCACTTGAAGGCCGGTTGTGTAAGTTTGCTCACTACCGCTACTACAAACTTGCTCAAACCGCCTTCAACGTCAGGCCATGCAGGTAACATTCCCCTTTGAAGCGCGCTATCATAATCTTGCCATCCGGACAATCCGTGTAAGCCTTGACCACCGCATCCGGTGTCACCGGCTCGCCATACAACGGCAGGCCCCTCAGGCAACATCCCTCTATGAAGCCCGCTCTCCTCACCTTGCCTTTCGGAGTATTCGGGAAAGCCTCAACCACTTCTTCCGGGGTGACCGGCTGGCCATAAAGCGACTCCTCTCTCAGGCAGCATTTTACTTTGTAGTGCACCAGCTCCAGCTGGCCTTCCGGAGTATCCGGGAAAGCCTCCACCACCATTTCCCGGGTGACCGGCTGGCCATACAGCGACAACTCCATCTTGCGACAGTCCACTTTAAAGAGGGCCAGCGCCAGATGGCCTTCCGGAGTGTCCGGAAAAGCCTCAACCACTGCTTCCGGGGTGACCGGCCGACCATCCAACAGCGTGCCTCTCAGGCAGCATTTTGCCTTGAAGTGCAGTATCCCCATCTTGCTTTGTGGACAATCCGGAAAAGCCTCGATCACTGCCTCCGGTGTGAGCCGCTGATCATTCCATCGCTGGCAGCCCAGGTAACATTTCGCTTTGTTGTTCGCCCTTTCCACAAGCAGCAATGTCATGGATGTATCGCGGTCAAAAATTTCTTTAATCAGGGAATCTGACCGGAGGCACGACACATGGCGTGTATGCGTCGCACTGAAATTGACGAAATCAGAAAAACTCAACTGCCGGGCAATGAGTTCCAGTGCTTTGTCAGGAAGTGCCGCCAAATGACAGGTATCCGGTTGGTTACGTACTTCCTGCACATGCACCTTCCTGAAACCGAAAAAAGCAAATGGAATATCTGAATCCTCTATTTGAGGATTAAGAATAAATGATTTTAGCTGGAGCGAAACATCAGCGGCTTGATGCATAAGTCAACCTTTGTCTTTTATTCCGGGTTGTTTTGAGCCCGGGCCCAGAAAAAAGTTCCACTTCCGAAAATTTCTGGTTACGCAAGATGATTGCCATGCAATCAGGAACGGGTCTTGTCCCATGTTTCCGGCTTGCCCTGATACACCGTAAACGGAACCTAACCGCTATTTTGAAGTCCAATGATGGTATTTATTGTCTTGTTGTGAAGGGTTTATTTTGCCAGCCACAGCATCAACCAGATCCCACCCAAAACCTGCGGGCCTTTATAACCGACCTGTTGGCTCAAGCCGGTTTAGTGACCACCCCGGAAGGGCCTTTAACGGTAAAAAAGTTGAAAACCATCCATCTTACAGTAGAGGCACAGCTCCCCCCCCGGATCATGGCAAATGTACTGAAGATGCCTTCTGGGAAAAAAAAACATTACAAGGACGCCAAATCACCCCGGCTGATGTGCTCACAGCCTATGGAAGAGACACCACATCGCTTAGAGGTGGTTTCTTCCTGCTAAAACTCTGCTTAAAGAACATTCTTTATGATGATAAAAAAGTCACCCCGGACCAGGTCATTCGGGAATTCAACCGCAAGCCAGGTCGAAATCATAAGTACAAACTAGCGATAGCACGCTTCAAATCGGAATGTTGCCTGAACGGCCTGCTGTTGAATGGTCAGCGGGTAACACCGGAAACGGTGGTTCAGAATTTTCGGGCAATCGGGGCAGCATTGGAGCTGGCACGCTTCAGGCAACATTGCTGTCTGCAGGACCTGGCATTGTTCGGCCAGAAGGTCACGCCGGATTCGGTGGTCAAGGCTTTTCCGGACAGTCCGGAAGGCAGGCTCGGGATAGCGCGCTTCAAAGCAGAATGTTGCCTGAGGGGCCTGCCGTTGTGCGGACAGCAAGTCACACCGGATGCGGTGGCCAGGGATTATCAGGCAATCAGGGCAAAACTGGAGCTGGCGCGCTTCAAGGGGGAATGTTGCCTGAGGGACCTTCCGTTAAATGGCCAGCAGGTCACACCAGCTGAGGTGGTTAAGGATTTTCAGGCGATCAGGGCAATACTGGAACTAGCGCACTTTAAGCAACACTGCTGCCTCAAAGGTCTGCCATTGAATGGCCAGCAGATCACACCGGATGCAGTGGTTAAGGATTTTCTGGCAGCCGGTACACCACTGGAGCTGGCCCGCTTCAAAGCGGAATGTTGCCTGCAAAAACTGCCGCTAAATGGCCAGCTGGTGACACCGGATGAGGTGGTTATGGATTATCAGGCGGCGAGGACACCACTGGAGCTGGCGCGCTTCAAAGCGGAATGTTGCCTGAAAGGCCTTCCGTTAAACCACCAGCAGGTCGCACCAGATAGGGTGGTCAGGGAATATCTGGCTGTCGGGGCAACACTGGAGCTGGCGCGCTTCAAAGCAGACTGTTGTCTGAAAAACCTGGCGTTGAATGGCCAGCAGATCTCACCGGATGCGGTGGTCAAGGGTTTCCCGGATAGTCCGGAAGGCAGGCTGGGGATAGCGCGCTTCAAAGAGGAATGTTGCCTGGAGGGGCTGCCATTGAATGGCCAGCAGGTGACACCGGATACGGTAGCCAGGGATTATCGTGCAACCAGAGCAATATTGGAGCCCGCACGCTTCAAAGCGGAATGCTGCCTCAGGGGCCTTTCGTTAAATGGCCAGCCGATCACGCCGGATGAGGTAGTCAATGATTATCAGGCAGTTAAAGCAATACTGGAGCTCGCGCTCTTCAAAAAACAATGTTGTCTGAGGGGCCTGTTGCTCAATGGCCTGCCGGTCACGCCGGATGAAGTGGCCGGGGCTTACCCTGATAGCCCGAAAGGCAAACTGGGAATAGCTCGCTTCAAAGCGGAATGTTGCCTGAAAAACCTTTCGTTGAATGGCCAGCCGGTCACGCCGGAAACGGTAGTCAAGGATTATCAGGCAGCCAGAGCAACCCTGGAGCTTGCGCGCTTTCAGGAACAATGTTGTCTGGCAGGCCTGCAGTTGAATGGTCGACAGGTCACTCCGGACCTGGTGCTTAAGGGTTTCCCGGATACTCAGGAAGGCAAATTGGCAAGAGCACGCTTCAAAACCACATGCTGCCTGAAGAACCTGTTGTTGAATGGCCGACAGGTCACGCCGGATGAGGCGGCCAGGGATTTCCCCGATAGTCCGAAAAGCACGCTGGGGCTGGCATTCTTCAAAGCGGAATGTTGCCTGAGGGGCCTGATGCTCAATGGCCTGCCAGTCACACCGGAGGCGGTAGTTCAGGGTTATCAGACAGCCAGAGCAACAATGGCGCTGGCGCGCTTTAAAGAGCAATGTTGCCTGAAGGGGCTGACGCTAAATGGTCGGCTGGTCTCCCCGGAGGCAGTGGTTAAGGCTTTCCCGGATAGCCCGGAAGGCAAACTTGAGATAGCACGCTTTAGCGCAGAATGTTGCCTGAAGGGTCTGGCGTTAAGTGGTCGGCGGGTTACACCGGAGGCGGTGGTCAAGAAGTTCCCGGATAGCCCGGAAGGCAAACTGGGGTTAACGCACTTTAAAGCAGAATGCTGCCTGAGAGGCGTGCCGTTGAATGGCAGGCAGGTCACACCGGATGAGGTGGTTCAGGGTTTCCCGAATAGCCCGGAAGGTAAACTGGGCATAGCGCGCTTCAAAGCAGATTGCTGTCTCAGGAGCCTGCCGTTAAATGGCGAGCAGCTCATCCCGGATCTGGTCGTTACGGCTTTCCCGGATAATCCGGAAGGCAAACTGGGGTTAGTGCGCTTCAAAGCGGAATGCTGCCTGAAAGGCCTTCCATTAGCTGGCCAGCCGGTTACACCGGATGCGGTGGTCAAGGACTTTCAACGCGGTGGCTGGTTGTTCGAAAGCGCTATTTTTTATGCTCTGCTGGCATTGAATGAAAGAGCATTGAATGGCAGCTATCTGGATAACCAGAAAGTATTATCAGCGTTTAATAAAGCCCTCGGGAATTATTCGTTAAAGCAAGCCGAATACCTGATACAAAGGTTGGTTCAATCTCAACGGTACAATGCCATCAAAGAGGCTCAGGAGATCATTCACCAGGCCTGGCAAATCTTAAACAGCGTACCGGTCAAAGAAGAGCAACGTCGCCTGCAATGTATTCTGCAATTCATAGCTATGCAGCTTGAACTACCAATTGACCATCAAAAAGTGTCGGCAGCACAGGTATGGCAATCCATCCAAACCCTCAGGTGCTCATTTCAGAAATCTCAAATCCATTTTTTCTTCCTGGCACACTGCTGTATCACCGGCCAGCCTGTTAATGAACGACAGATCCATAAAGATCAGGTACTGGAATACCTTAAGAATTTTCCTGAAGGCAGCAATCTGCGTAAGGCTTTAGGCTCATGGTTTGAACAATGCCGCTCCGAAGACAGTGTACTGGATTGTTTACTGTTTAAACGAGAAAATGCCTTTATCAGTGATTCTCCTGATGGATGCGCAGTCTTTGCAAGTCAATATATAAGCTTCAGCTCACCCTGACACACCATGAGTGGAACCTGATAATCATTTTCAGGTCAAATCGCAGTATTTATTGGCCAATGTCTTGAGGATGCTTTTTGGGGCAACAAGCCATTGCAGGGACGAAAAGTTACCCCTGCTGCGGTGCTTGCAGCATATAGCAATGGTACATCATCTCTGAGAAGTGGCTTCTTCCTGCAAAAACTCAGCCGGAACTAATTAATGTCTGACTGGTCATACTCACAGCATTGTTCTGCATGCAAACAATCAAATAGAAATTCTCGCACCAATTAATGCCATATATTTGAGGAGAACCAACAATGATTTCATCTTCTGCGCAACTCATACCAACTCCATTAACAGGGGCGAAATCACCTGTCAGTACCACAGAAAATACCCAGACTGAGAAAGCCGCCGTAAACCCGGAACTTCAAACACTCCAGGATGTTTTTTCAGACCGATTAAAAAAGGCAGAGAGCCTGTTAAGCGATAACCTTTACGTGATAGATGCAATCTTTGATCTTTTCAGGGGTATTGCCCCTTCTCATAACGCTGACGACAGTGACCGCTGCATAGAGCAGGATAATCGTAATTTCGCGGCTCTTGCTCTGGCCCAGTGTAATCTTGCCAGTATTGAGGGTATTTCAAAACTTCAGCAAGTTTGTAACATTCAAAATAATATTTTCAAAAAAGTCCTTCTGCTTGAGGATCCATCAGGTGCAACAAGTGAAGAACCCACACTAGAAGCACTGGAAAGAGATCTGGGAGCCATTTCAAGGGAAGATAATCAGATCAAGTCCGAGTCAGGTTCTTATTGCATGGGCATTGAACGGCAGGGCTTTGCAGAACAGCAAATCGAAGCGTGGTTTCAGGAAGATAAGCAGCAACGCGTTAAAGATGCACTGATGCTGTTAAAGAATCAGATAACATCAGGTGGCGATATAGGCCGTATCGAGGCACAAATTATGAAACTGAAGCTTGAAACAGCTGGAGACCTGGCCACTTTTTCTGCTCATTTCAAATACCCTAATCCTGAGATTTTCAGCCAGGCAAGAGAAGAACTTCTGAATAAATCCAGTGATTTAGAACAGCATTTCACCAATAAGGAAAACCTGACCCGCGCTTTACAGGGCAACGTTCCAGAAGACCAAATGGAGCAATTAATTCAGGCGTTATCCCACCCTGTATCTGAGATGACCACAAAAGCAATGGTGCTGGCTTCAATCATCACGCACCACACGGAGAAACACCTGAAGTCTTACTTGAAAGCTGCCCAGATTTTGTCACTGAAAACACAGGCGCAGGCAGACAATCCAGCACTCTCAGACAGCACTGCCCTTGCAATGGGTCTGGAGCGCAGTGATGCAATGGTTAGAGAGCATTATCAAGGCGGCGCAAAATCCGCCGCCAGCAGTGCTGCTGACGCGCTGATTAATAGCCTGGCACCATTGCCTGAAGATCTGACGGCAATGGCTTAAGCCTATCCGATTCCGTGGTGCCCTTTGATATTTTCAAGGGGCACTTAAACCAGTTCCACCTTTTTCTTTCTGATCCAGTAAGAAAAAACAGCATCCGTCTCTTGATGCTGAAGAAGCTGGTGCTCCAGAAAATTACAGAATTTGGGGATATCACGTTTCGTGGAAGGGTCAGTCGCCAATACCCGAACCACCTCACCGGAAGCCATATCCCTGATTTTATTATGCAGCAGCATCACCGGCTCCGGACAGAACAGGCCACAGGTATCCAGCTCATGCTGTACTTCAATAGTGCCAGCGTTCTCTTCAAGCAACATGTCTGACATCAAACGTTAAACCAGTCTTTCAAACCAGCTCCTCATAAAAGGTCATGTCGGGCTGCAAACCAGACATCGTTGTTACTAAAATGGCGATACACCCAGATCAGTCCCAGGCCCCGGGCGGCCATAAAAACCGTGTAAGCAAGCCACAGGCCCTGATTTCCCATATCACGAAACAGGAACCAGACCGGGAGAAACACCAGAACCGTGGCGATCAGCATCGTGCTCTGCATCATATCGGTTCTGACCGCGCCGATAAAGACGCCATCCAACCAGAAACACCAAACAGCAATCAGCGGCATGGCTACCAGCCAGGGCAGGTAAACAGACGCTTGTTCTGCAACCTCCGGGATATTGGTCAACCAACCCAGCAAAGCCTTCCCCCCAAGGCCAAGCAACAGACAGAACAGCCCGCCACAGATCAGGGAACACCAGCCGGTTACCCGCACTACCTGATGAAACTGTCGGCGATCACCTTTGCCAATGGACTCACCGGTCAGGGCTTCAGCTGCGTGTGCGAATCCATCCAGGCCATTGGAAATCAGCACCATCAGATTCATCAGCAGCGCATTGGCAGCGAGCACCTCATCCCCCAGGCGAGCGCCCCGGGCGGTAAAAAATGCCTGTACAGCTAACAGACACAAGGTACGGACAAACAGGTGACGATTCAGCATGATCAGCCGACGAAACGCAGCCATATCAAACACCATGTCAGCACTGAACTGGCCATCATCACCGGCCAGAATCCGCCTCACCAGCAACAACCCAAGAGCCAGTGCCAGATAGTCAGCAATCACCGTTGCCATGGCGGCACCCTGAGTTGCCCAGCCCAAACCAAGGACCAGCAACAGGTCCAGCACAATATTAACGGCATTACCCACAACCAGGATAAACAACGGCCCCTTCGGCATTTGCATTCCTATCAGCCAACCAATCAACGCATAGTTAACCAATACGGCTGGTGCTGAAAATATCCGGATCTGAAAGTAGATTTCAGCCTGCCTAGCCACCACATCACTGGCGGCAAATAAAGGCAACGCCAATTGTAAAATCAACGGGGAGCAGAGAATCAGCAGCAAGCCTGTGAGAACCGCAAAAACCACCGACTGTAACAGCCACTTTCTCAGGGCATAACGGTCATTGCGGCCCTTTGCCTGGGCAACCAGCCCGGTGGTCCCCATTCTCAGAAAACCGAAAGCCCAGAAAAGCATGCTGAACAGGGTTGCCGCAACGGCAACACCACCCAGATATTCCGGTGCAGAGAGATGACCAAGAACAGCCGCATCCACCAGCCCCAGCAGCGGTACCGAAATATTGGAAATAATGGCAGGCCAGGCAAAATGCCACACCCGCCGATAAGTTGCCGAAGCCGATAGCAAGGGGTCAACTCCTTCTGCGCCTTAATCACAAGGGAGTATTTTATAGAGCGTCTTTATGAACAGAAATAAGTAATCATTCACGTTCATCACTTACACCATTTTCTCCTATAGCAGTAAGAATAAGAACTTTTTCATTCTAAAGCTGTCTAACTGTTAAGTAATTTGCAACTGCAAGAATCAATTCATGAACCTGAAAAGTCTTTTTTCACATTGTCTGCCGTGTTGGCCAAAGCGTTTGCCAGATATCCCTTCTCAAACCAGTCCACCGGCCTCAGCAGAACATAACCACCGACAGGAAACAGTGTCTCCCTGCCGACAACAGGCAGCAACCGGAAACACCCGGGAAGGAAGGAGTGTCAGGCAAATGGTTCCATTGCCCAAGTGCAGCCCTACAGGCATGCGTCTGGAAGGCATGAAAAGAAATAAGTATACCTGCGTCTCTATCTGCACCACCTGGGATCCGAACAAAAGCAGTCACAATATTCGCATCAACGATGGGGTGCCATCAAAATTACATCGTGAACCTGTTTTCCAGAGTACCGACCTTGCCATGTCAGATACCGGCTTTTCAAAAGGCATACATATTCTGGATGTTGAATGGCCGACAAAGATGCGAGGATCTTATGCAGTGATTGGGGTTGCACTGGCAGGAACCCCTAAAAATGAAATCTTTTATACCAATCTTCTTGGTAGCACAGAGTCCTCCTGGGGCTGGGACATAAAAAACAATAAACTGATTCATAACGGCCAAACCATGGGCAATTACCCCAAAGACAAAGCGGATGGGGTATTTACTGCACCCAGCAAAATAAGCTGCATAATAGATATGAATACAGGAACCATCGGCTTCAAAACCAACGAGAAATATTTGGGAGACGCGTTTTCTGGGCTAAAACATAAAACCGTTTTCCTGGCTGTCTCCTCTGTTTGGGGGGACGCAGAAATCTCAGTCGCCTATAACAAAGGCTGTAACCCCACTCCTCTCTTGCTGCAAGACCTGTCAAAACTGGCATTAAGAAACCGGCTGGAATTTGCAGAGCAGATCGACCACCTTCCTACCTCTCCGGGACTGAAAAGACTCATTGCTGACAAATCAATAATTGACCTTGATAGCATTGATGAAAATACTCACCCGCAGAGTGACTAATCTTCACTGGTTGCTTTCATCACCAAAATGATTCACCCCTGACGTCTATACAACATTGATCCCTGACAGTAACAAATGCTCCGTGGTGGTAAGTAGTTAACCAAATGAAATCATATATTTCTGGCTAAGTTGTCAGTCACTCCCGGCAACTGCTCCTGCGTTGCTCTATCTCCTGCATCCATGCAGTC
>NZ_JBLYNS010000132.1:0-14328 GCF_049310205.1 Endozoicomonas sp. ALC013
TCTGGTCTTTCCGGGCATTGAGTTCGGTGGCACAGACATGGGCTACGGACAGGGATATCTGTTCAGGCAGTCGGACCCATTGCTTGTTGGCGGTGAATCCGCCAACCCGTATGGCCGTTGCCAGGGCTGCCTGGAAGCCAGTGTCTTCCCAGGGTGCGTTGTTAAACACCAGATGGGTATTCTCTTTCAGGTTAGCCAGGGCGCCATCAGAAAAAAACAGCTGCCCCCGGTCATTGAGGGTGATACCACCGAACAGTCGGCGGTACCAGTGGTCGGTGGTGGCAAAGTTGATGGTGATGCGGGGAGCACTGGCCGGGATATCTTCCGTGGTTTTTTGGGCCAACAAGGTTTCATCGGTCACCGAATCAGCAATATAGCAGTCGGCTTCTGGTACGGCCTTTTCCGGCATTTGCCCCAATCTGCGCCAGAGGTCGGGGTTGGCCGGTTTACTTCCGTCCAGCATCCCGTGGTTGACCAGAAATACCCGCCGGATGTGGTCACCCAGTGGTTTATCGTTACACTTGGGTCCCACCTGAAGAAGGTCATTAAAGCTGGCGATATCACCGGGTGTCATGGCGGTCAGATCAAACACCAGGGTCATCGACTCATCCGTAAACAGTCGGCCTTCCGCTTTTTTTAATTGGCCGCCCTCTAGCCAGGTTTGTTGCATCAGGCCATGTTTTTCCAGATCATCCAGCGCGCGAATGCAATACGTTGCAGGCTGTTCATGGCGTAATTGATCAATAATTCGCTGTTGGGTTAACGGAGTATTGGCAAAAAAGAACTCGCCGGTGCTCAGGCTCTGATGGACCGCTTCCTGATTCGTTGAGCGGGCGGTGGATTGATTACTTTGCAAGTGAGAGGTAACTTGACAGGCGACTGTCGTCCTTTGTCCTAAGTCAGGCGTTGGGACTTTTTGGGGTTCTATTAATCTTGATCGCTGTGCTGAAGGCTGCTCAGGCGCTGCCACGTCACCGGGAAAGACTGATGTTTTCCTTTTGTCTCCCGCTCGATGTAATAAAGAATGGGTTATTGTTTGATTTGGCAAGGAGTGGTAGTTGATAGTTTCATTGGTTGTTTTGTCCATTTGATCATCCATGCCTGATTTATGAATGCCGGTGTCAGGAAATTATGGACAACAAAATAATAAGAACGTTCCTTCCGGGTTGAAGTTATCCGGAATCTTTTTGGCACTTTAATGCAGTCTGCTCAGGGCCTGTTGACGTTTCGTTGTGTGCTGAGCTTGCAACGAAACGTCAACAGGCCCTGGTTTCACCTCATAAATTTCAAGAGGGTCACCCTTTCCCGACTATGGCACAGGCAACAAAGTGCCCATCATTGATCTCGTTAAGGTGAATCTCTCTGGAGGTGCACTCGGGTGCTGCATACTTGCAACGGGGCGCAAAGCGACAGCCAGGTGCCGGGTTGATGGGTGAGGTAATTTCGCCCTGCAACACTTCCCGTTCCATCTTATGGTCCAGATGAATCGAAGGAATAGCCGATAACAAGGCCCTGGTATAAGGGTGAGTCGGGTTGCTGAACAAATCCCTGGCCGGTGCTTTCTCAATCAGCTGCCCAAGGTACATAACCGCGATTTCATCGGAGAAATGCTTAACCACCGATAAATCGTGAGTAATGAAGATATAAGTGAGTCCAAGCTGCTCCTGCAGATCCTGCATCAGGTTCAGAATCTGCGCCTGAATGGATACATCCAGCGCCGATACCGGCTCATCACAGATAATGAACTTTGGTTTCAGCGCCAGCGCACGGGCTATACCAATACGCTGCCGTCTACCACCGTCCAGCTCATGGGGATAAGTGTTGACCAGTCGAGGGCTAAGGCCAACCAGCTCCATTAATTCAGCGACACGTTCAGTCAGCTCCTGCTTATTCTTCACTTTGTTGTGAATCAGCAGCGGTTCACCAATGATCTCACTGGCGGTCATCCGGGGGTTCAAAGAGGCAAAAGGATCCTGGAAGATAATCTGCATATCTTCACGCAGTCGTCGCATCTGGTCTTTGTTGAAGTGGCGAATATTCTGCCCTTCAAACAGGATGTCGCCATCGGTGGCTTCCAGCAAACGCAGGATGACCCGGCCGGTGGGTCCGTTGGGTCCGGCATCATGCCTTTAATGGGGTTCAGTCGTCCAACCGAGTGATCGAGATCGGGAATCGAACCAAACAGCCCCCTGGTGTAAGGGTGTTTGGTATTTTCATAGACATCGCGAATATCACCGCTCTCCACCACTTCACCGGCGTACATAATCGCCACTTTGTCGCACACCTGGGCAACCACCCCCAGGTCGTGGGTGATCAGAATCATCGCGGTGTTGTAACGGCTTTTCAGATCTTTCATCAGATCCAGTACCTGGGCCTGAATGGTGACATCCAGCGCTGTGGTGGGCTCATCAGTGATCAGTAGATCCGGGTTACAGGCAAGAGCAATGGCAATCACCACCCGTTGTTTCATACCGCCGGAAAACTGGTGCGGAAAGTCCCCCGCCCGGGCCGCCGGAATGCCCACCATCTCCAGCATCTCGCCAGCTTTCTGGCAAGACGCTTTTTTGCTGACGCCTTCGTGGATAAGGATCACTTCGGCAATCTGCTCCCCGACTGTCATCACCGGGATCAGGGCATTTTTCAGGGCATGGCGGTTAATCACCACATTCTCAGCCACACCTTTGGCGCGGGCGGTACGGATATAATCCTGACGGATGACTTCCAGCATGGAAGAACGGGTCATCCGGGTAATAATGGCGGCAGAACCTGTGCCCAGAGTGATCGCGGGCACGATCAGCGAACTCCAGCTGGAATAGCCACCGGAGGGCACCCAGCCGAGGTTGACGGAGAACAGCAGAATCATCATCAAACCCAGCCAGAAGTTGGGCATGGAGACACCCAGCAGGGCGAAAAACATCGAACCACTGTCAATCATTGAATACTGTCGTGTAGCAGAGATGATCCCGATGGGGATACCAATAATCACTGCAATCACTACACCCAGCGCTGCAAGAATCAGCGTATTAGGGAATCGGGAAAAAATTTCATCAAATACATCTCGGTCACTGGTGTAGGACTGGCCCAGGTCACCCGTCGCCGCATTCCCCACAAAGCGGGCATAACGCAGCAAAAACGGATCATTTAGCTCCATTTCTTCACGCAATTCGGCCAACGCTTCAGGCGGTGCATTTTTCCCGAGAATCAATTGTGCCGGATCGCCGGGGGCTAATAACAGTGTCGAGTAATCTATGATTATCTTGGTTAATCTGCTTTTTTATTGCCTTATTCAACGGTTGCTACTACCTTGTTTCTGCCACTGACGAAAACCAAGTTTGTGGCAAATTGGGTACAAAAAGACTAGGCGACCCCGTCGGGACACGTTACAGCCCGACGTTAATCCCTACAGAAGAGCTGCGTAAGACTTACTCCGGTAAGTGGTGGCGTTGACGATGTAGATAAACCCAGATAATCCTGATTATCGTAGGTTTTTAGTAACGGTGAAGGACATGATGGCAAATACCAGCAGGGAAACACCCAGCAACACGGGTATCAGCAGCAATAGCCTTTTGAGTATAAATCGATGCATGGTTCACCTGATAAGCGGCTGAGCCCATCGGTAAAGAGCGTTGATGGCCAGAAAGTCACGCTGCACAGAGCAGCGTGATGGTCAGATTCAAATTAGCCCTGGAAGCGGACACCTCTGATTTTGTGGTGGCCCGCAGGTGCCATGCTGAAGCTAGGCACATTCTTCTGGATACCAATGTTCTGGTACTGATCATAGATGGAGAATGTTGGCACTTCGTTTTGCAGAATTACCTGAATCTTGCCGTACAGCTCTTTTCGTTCACCAGCGTCAGTGGAAGTACGGGCCTGATTCAGCAGCTGGTCCACCTCTGCATTGCTGTAGAACAAACGGTTACCGGCACCGCCGTGGGTAGCGGAGTTGAACTGTGCATAGAGGCCATAGTCAGCATCGCCGGTCACAGTTACCCAGCCCATAATGAACATATCGTGGTCACAACGGGAGGTATCGTCCAGGAATGCGCCCCACTCAACCACTTCGATGGACATATCAATACCGATCTGACGCAGCTGAGCCTGCAGAACCTGGGCGATCTGGACACGGGTAGGATTGTCGTTGATCCAGATAGAGGTTTTGAAACCGTCGGCATAACCCGCTTCTGTCAGAAGCTCACGGGCTTTATCGAAGTTCTGCTGGTATCTTTCGATATTCGGGTTGAATCCAAATACCTTGGGACCAATCGGTGAGCTTGACGGGGAACCGGCACCCATCAGTACCGCTTCGACAATGTCACCCGGTGCTTTAACGGCTTTCTCATTCAGAATGGACGCAGCAGTGTGTGTGAGATGATAAAGCAGAGGACCAAAAGGCTCTTTGGTGATGACGTTCACCGTGTAGTCATCAACCACTTCTACCGTGCTGATGGAGTTGACGATATGGGCCACCGTTGGCGAAGCGATCGTGGCTTCCAGTGTGAATTAAACGTCAGATGCCTTCAGTTCCTCACCATTATGGAATTTAACAACCTTTTTCAGCGTAAACTGAGTGGTTTTGTCATCCAGACTTTTCCAGGATTCAGCCAGACCGGGCACGATATTCATGTCCTTGTCTGTCTCAACCAGCTGGCTGTATATCTGAACCGCCACCCGGGAAGAAGGCTGGTCATTGGTGGCATGGGGGTCAAGGGTCTTGGCATCCGCACCCTGGCCAACCACCAGAGTGTCTTTCATCTTGACCGCTTCTTCTGCTCCCCCGCAGGCGGAAAGGACAACTGCCATGCCGACGGCTATGTCAGCCTTTACTGCTTTTATCATCACTAAGCCCATCAATATTTCTAATTTATGATATGGAACTGCGAACTATATAAGCCTGGTGCATGTCTATACGTCAGTCGTCGTGTCACCGGGATTCTGGGCTTTATCAGTAGCCCTTCAATAATTGCCGATATACTTACACGACTGCTTATAAAGAAAATTCAAGAAAAAATACCGCCCGGCGAGTAGAAAATAAGATTTTTTTCTTAATATTGATTTAAATCAGATGTTTATTTTGATCAAGGCTTTCTTTCGGTAGTCGTTTGCTAAGGAATTGTTCCGAAATAATTTCGATATTTTGAACTCGATCTCCGTTCATCCTGAGTGCTGAGCTTGTCAAAGTATCGAAGGGTGATTGGCACAATACATGATGTCGGAGTTCACGCCCTTCGATACTTCGACAAGCTCAGCACTCAGGACGAACGTAGTTTTGAAGCTCAGAGATGTGCAAATTATTCCGGGGCAATTCCTAAGAAATCACGGACGGACTGTAGTCAAACAAAAAGCGGTCAAAAGAGTCTTCAGTATTGTCAGAAACCCGCAGGAGTGTGGTTTTTACATTCTCAAGATGTTGCCACATGGCATCCCGTGCTGCTTCCGATTTGCGCTGGGATAAAGCCTCAATAATCCTTTCATGGTCGCCCACCCACTCTTCAAGATAGTCTACCTTATCAATCCATTCATGGAGACGTTTCCACATGGCGCTGTTTTTGCGGATGTCCCACAGTTGCTGGGTTAAGGCAACCAGCACACTGTTCTGGGTGGCTTCCGACACGGCAATATGAAACAGCTCGTCACCCTTGCCACTGTTAATGCCCTGGCGAATTTCCTTTTTCTCCAGTTCGAGAGCCGCTTTCATGTTTTGCAGGTTGGACTTATTCAGCTGGGTTGCCGCAAATGCAGCCACATGGCTTTCGATCAGTTGCCTGGCCTGCAGTAACTCAAATGGGCCAACGTCATTGGCACTGACGAGATCGTGCTCATCGGATGCGGTGGCAGGCTGGTTACGTTCACTGGCGATAACATGAATGCCTGAGCCTTTACGCACTTCAATCAGGCCTTCCAGTTCGAGCATAATCAGCGCTTCACGTACAATAGTGCGGCTGACATTGAGCATGGTTGCAATATCCCGTTCAGCCGGCAGGCGACTGCCTACAGCGTAGACACCATCAATAATCTGCTGGCGGATATCACGTCCAATTTTCTGATATAGCCGCTTGGGTTCTGACAGGACAAGCATTGGGTTTTGTGCCACTTTTTGAGTCTGTTGGTTTATTTTATACCGCAATACCCGAGAAGTATTGCGGCAGGGAATCAGCGTGCCAACTGTTGAGCTAACTGTTTAGCTAAAAATGTTATTTCGCTCCAGTTGCCACTTTCAACCACCGATTCAGGTACCAGCCAGGAACCACCTACGCACAGAACATTATCCAGTGCCAGATAATCCTGGTAGTTTTCCGGATTAATGCCCCCGGTAGGACAAAAAGTCACCTGAGGAAACGGGCCAGCCAGAGATTTTAACATAGATTGCCCGCCTGCGACTTCTGCCGGGAACAACTTCAATACATCAAACCCATAATCAAGGGCCTGCATAACCTCTGACGGAGAAGATACACCCGGCAATAACAGGATGTTTTGCTCTCGGGACGCCTTAAGAAGCGCAGGGGTCGCACCCGGAGAAATAACAAAATCGGCACCGGCCTGATGAACCGCCAGTAATTGTTCCGGGTTCACCACCGTACCGGCACCCACCAGACAGTCAGGCATCTCCTGTTTAATCTGTTGAATCGCTGCAACGGCACAGTCGCTGCGCAGTGTCACCTCAAATACCGAAATACCGCCATCGTACATGGCCCTGGCCATGGGCAGGGCCTGGTCAATGGTATCAATCACCATCACGGGCATGACGGGAAAAGCACGGTTTAAAACATCACGGGCGGTTAACATGGCTGTGTTTGTTCCAATAATCGGGAGGTAGCAGATTTGGGGATGATAGCGCCTTTGTACTGTATGACACTTGCCGCCAGACGGTGGGCAAAAGCGGCGGCGGTTTCCGGTGCATCGCCTGACATTCTGCGGGCAAGATAACCACCATTGAAGGAGTCACCGGCAGACGTTGTATCTACGATCTGACGGACAACTGTGGCAGGTACAAAAGACAATGCCTGGTTAACCATGATGCTGCAGCCATCACCACCCTGTTTAATCACCACTTCCGGAATAGCAGACAGTCGATTCATGGTGTCGGTAATAGACTGATCACCAAACAGTGCCTGCTCGTCATCAAAGGTGACCAGCGCGATATCGGTTAACGCAAGAAACTCGCTGGTCACTGACTGAGCCTGCTCCCTGGACGACCAGAGACGTGGCCGATAGTTGCTGTCGAAAGCGACCTTTGCGCCTCGCTCTCTGGCTCTGGTCAGGGTTTTTTTCAGCAGTTCCCGGCTGCCTTCATCCAAAATAGCCAGACTGATACCCGACAGGTAGTAGAGGTCGAATGATTCCGCCAGTTCAGAACGCTGGGCCGGTGTAAGACCATGGCTGAATAAAGCCCTGGCAGCAGAATCAGTTCTCCAGTAACTGAAACTGCGCTCTCCATAGGCGTCCAGTTCAATGGCGTACAGGCCCGGTACTTTTTCGGGTAGCCGTGAAATCCATTGGCAATTGATATTCTCACTCTGGAACAAATCAATCATGCAATCACTGAAGCTATCTTTGCCAATGGCGGTGATATAGCTGGTATCAATCGCGTGTGCTGCGGTTCGGGCTATATAGATAGCGGTATTGAGCGTGTCACCGGCAAAGGCCTGTTTGAACAGGCCATTCTCTGCGGGTGACAGCTCCACCATGCACTCACCAATACAGGCGACACGAACAGTATGGGCTGTCTGACTGGTCATTAGAGGCTCCGTTCAATGCCCATCATCAGGCCACGAAGTTCGGCAAGGCCACGCATACGGCCAATGCAGGAGTAGCCCGGGTTGGTTTCCTTGTTAAGGTCGTCCAGCATCTGATGACCATGGTCAGGACGCATGGGGATCATACAATCTACCCGACCTTCAGCCTTACGACGACGCTGCTCCATAACCAGTGCGCGAGTCACGTCGTACAGGTTGGCCATGCCTTCCAGATGGTTGGCTTCATAGAAACTGCCATCGTCTTCCCGCTCCACACTGCGCAGGTGGACAAAGTGAATACGGCTGCCGAGACGCTCAACCATACTCGGCAGATCATTGTCTTCCCGTGGGCTGAGTGAGCCGGTGCAGAAAGTAATGCCGTTATATATGCTATCTACCGCCTGGGTAATACGAATATAGTCGTCTTCAGTGCTGGCAATGCGTGGCAGACCCAGGATCGCCCAGGGTGGATCATCCGGGTGAATGCACAGACGTACGCCAGCTTCTTCCGCTGCAGGTACGATTTCACGCAGGAAAGCAAACAGGTGCTGGCGCAGGCCTTCGGCATCAATGTGCGCGTAGCTGTCCAGCGCCTGCTGGAACTGCTCCAGGGTGTAACCTTCTTCTGCACCGGGCAAACCGGCAATCAGGTTTTTGGTCAGGCGCTCGATATCTGCTTCGGTCATGGTCGCAAAGCGTTCTTTTGCCCTGGCCTGCTCTTCTTCGCTGTAATCCACTTCCGCCCCCGGGCGCTTCAGAACATACAGTTCAAACGCCGCGAACTCGTAGCGGTCAAAGCGAAGCGCACGACTTCCGTCTCTTACTTCATAAGCAAGGTCGGTACGGGTCCAATCCAGCACTGGCATAAAGTTGTAGCACACCACATCGATGCCACAGGCACCCAGATTGCGAATGGTCGTGGCGTAGTTTTTCAGATGACGTTCGAAGTCACCGGTCCGTTTTTTGATGTCTTCGGAGACCGGCACACTCTCAACCACCGACCAGCGCAATCCGGTAGAGTGGCCTTTTTCCTCATCCCACTCAATTTCCCGCTTGCGCTTTTCAATTTCCTCAACACTCCATACTTCACCGTTTGCAATGTGATGCAGTGCCGACACAATACCGGTGGCTCCGGTCTGCATAATGTCACGAATGGTGATCGGGTCTTTAGGGCCGTACCAGCGCCATGTCTGTTCCATGATGTTATCCTCTCCCGGGCAGAAGCCGTTTATAGATCATTGGTTAAAGGGTTTGTGCCAGCAGTGCCATTGCCTGTTTGGCACCGTGCTCGCGGATTGAGTGGTAGGCTTTAGTCACTTCCGAAACGAATCGTTCATTCTTCGCCAGGGCCGGATCAAACACTGCATCCAGCACCAGGAATGCCTTTACCTGCTGTTCAGGATGTTCCTGATGCTGGCTTGCCGTGGCCTTTAACTGCTCTGCCATTGGGTCACGCACATCGATGTCATGGCCCTGCTCATCGGTTCCCGATACGTAGTGCATCCAGCCGGCAATGCCCAGTGCGATGGCGGCAAATGCCTTATCTTCCGCCAGCAGGGTTCTGGCCGAATTCAGCCAGCGCTGAGGCACTTTCTGGGAACCGTCCATGGCAATTTGCCATGTCTGGTGTTTCAGGCCCGGGTTGGTAAAGCGCTCAATCAGCTTTTCTGCGTAGCTGGCAAAGTCGGTAGGCTCGGGCATCTCCAGCGTGGCGGCCGCTTCATTATTCATGTAGTGACGGGTCACTGTGACAAACTGCGGATCCTGCATACAAACGTCGATGGTTTTGTAACCGGCCAGGAAACCCAGATAAGCCAGAATGGAGTGGCTGCCATTGAGCATGCGCAGCTTCATCTCTTCATAAGGCTGCACATCGGCGACAAACATGGCACCGTCTACGTTGTCCCAGGGTGGACGCCCCATGGTGAAATGGTCTTCAATCACCCACTGGCGATAGGCTTCGGTAACAATGGCTCCTTTGTCGTCAGTGCCCAGATAAGCCTGAACATCGGCAAAGCTCGCTTCTGTCATCGCCGGCACGATACGATCGACCATGGTGCATGGGAACGCCACCTCTGCACGAATCCACCCTGCCAGCTCCTTGTCCATGGCTTCTGCCATCTGGATCACCGCTGCCCGGGCACGTTTACCATTGTCTGGCACGTTGTCACAGCTCAGAACGGTAAAGGGCGCAATGCCTTTTGCACGACGTTGATCCAGTGCCGTAACGATCAGGCCAAGGGCTGATTTCGGATTTTGCGGGTTGGCCAGATCGTGGGCAATCAGGGCGTTATCCAGCATCAGTTTGCCGGTTGCGGGGTTCAGACAATAACCTTTTTCGGTAATGGTCAGAGAGACAATACGGGTAGTTTCAGCACCCATAATGTCCAGCAGAGGACGTCGATCGTCTTCTACAGCAAGGGATTGCCGGATAGCCGTTGCCAGCTTCACCGTACGGGAACCGTCCGGATTCATTTCCGTGACGGTGTAAGCGTTGTCCTGACTTTGCAGGTCCGCGACCAGCTCCTGACCACCAAAAATATTGGCGGCACAAATGCCCCAGTGAAACTCGCCGGTGGCAGCAATCGCTTCATGGGTATAAAGCGCCTGATGAGCACGATGAAACGCACCGAGGCCAATATGCACAATACCGGCGCTCAGCTCCGAGGTGTCGTAGCTGTTGGCTGCAATTTTGTCGCTGCTGTATTGCTTATTAATCATCTCCATCCCCTCACAATCGGTAGGCTTTCCGGGCCAGTCCACTGGTTAACTCGTGAGCCAGTTCCAGTGCTTCTTCTTCGGTAATGCGATGCTCACATACCAGTGATGCCAGGAAGTTACAGTCCACCCGACGGGCAACATCATGACGGGCAGGGATACTCAGGAATGCACGGGTATCGTCGTTGAAACCCACGGTGTTATAGAAACCGGCGGTTTCTGTCACCATGCGACGGTAGCGCATCATGCCTTCCGGACTGTCGTGGAACCACCAGGCAGGACCCAGCTTCAGAGCCGGATAGTGACCTGCCAGTGGTGCCAGCTCGCGAGCGTAAACATCTTCGTCCAGAGTAAACAGGATAATGGTCAGGTTCGGATCATTGCCCACTTCATTCAACAGCGGGCGCAGGTTGTTAACAAACTCTGCTTTCAGGGGAATATCCGCCCCTTTATCCGCACCAAAACGTGCCAGCAGGCTTTGGTTGTGATTGCGGTAAACACCGCAGTGAATCTGCATCACCAGGCCGTCTTCCTGTGACATGCGGGCCATTTCAACCAGCATATGGCCACAGAACTGCTGCGCTTCTTCCGCTGAAATCTCTCCGGCCAGTGCTTTCGTCAGAAGTAACTGACAAGTGTCTTTTGATAGAACCGTGGTGTAAGGCGTTGGATAGCTGTGGTCAGTGGCGGTAGCACCCGTGCTTTGGAAAAACGCCCGACGTTTGCGTAATGCCGTCAGATAGTCAGACCACTGATGGACATCTTCACCGGTCTGCTCTGCCAGCAATGCCATATGGGCGGAGAAATCAGGATGATAGGGATCCGTTACCGAGTCTGGGCGGAAGGTCGTGATCACACGTCCCTGCCAGTCACTGGCATTGATTTTCAGATGGCTTTGCAGCGTATCAACAGCGGTTTCCGTGGTCGCCAGCACGTCAATATTGAAGCGCTCATAAAGGCTGCGAGGCAGAAATGCTTCGGTCTTCAGCTGAGCGTCAATATGATCGTAAATCTCTTGTGCTGTTTTGCTGTTTAATGGCTGATCAACACCAAGCACTTCGGTCATGGCGTGGTCCATCCACATACGGGTTGGGGTGCCACGGAAGAGAAAGTAGTTGTCGGCAAAAATCTGCCACGCTTTGCGAGGGTCCTGCTCAACCTTTATGGATGAGTCTTGACTCTTGATACCAATGCTTTCCAGGGAAATACCCTGACTATGTAACATCCGAAACGCATAATGATCCGGCTGAAGCAACAGTGCAGCAGGGTTGCCGAACGGCTGATTGTCTGCAAACCAGGCCGGATCGGTATGACCATGGGGGCTAATAATGGGCAAGTGTCTTATTTCCTGATACAGGGCACGTGCAACACTGCGGGTGTTGTTATCTGGGGAAAAAAGACGATCCGGATGAGGCCGATAGGATTGGTTGGACGTTTTGTTAAACATTGTATTACCGGCTTGCCTTCAGGTTGCTAATGTAATTCCAGGACTTTTATATCAGACTTGATCAAATTGGATCAACCAATTTTGCGGTAAACCGGAAAGGATTTGACCTGAGGCATGTTTGCTGATTAATGCCAAAAAAACAGAGTGCGTTGGGGTAAAGTTTTGATAATTATGGCGTGGGTATTGACCGTTTTTACCGTTCTACTCTAGCATAACAGGCAATTGGACTTACAAGAATAAGAAAATGACTCAGCATATTCCAAGAAATAGGTTCGGTATTAATTTTTGGTTTGACATATTGGTCTAAAACTCTTCACAAAAAGAACTGCTATTTACGACTCTCCTACTCTCAGGCTGATCAGAGCCCGGAGTATCAAAGGTTTTAACCAATGTTACTGGCTGTTAAATGGAGCATAAAATGACTGCTTTTTTATACCCACACGAAACCAGAACCCGTCGCATCATCGACATCAGCGGCATTTGGAAATTCCGCGCCGACACGAAAACGGAAGGTCGCACCAATGGCTGGAAAGATGGCCTGACTGATACCACGTTGATGGCCGTTCCATCCAGCTACAATGACATCACTACCGACAAGGCACTGCGTGATCACTGTGGTGATGTTTGGTACGAAACTGAGTTTTACATTGCCGAAGAATGGCAGGATCGTGATGTATTCGTCCGCTTTGGCAGTGCTACCCACCGTGCCATTGTTTATGTGAATGGTGTGGAAGTCGCGAGCCACGATGGCGGCTATATGCCTTTCGCCGGTCAACTGAACGACGTTGTTCGTTTTGGTGAAAAGAACAAAATGGTGGTCGTGGTCAATAATGAACTGAGCTATGCCACCATTCCTGCTGGCAGGGTTGCTACCCATATGGACGGTACCAAAGAGGTCAAGCCGTTCTTTGACTTCTTTAACTATGCCGGTATTCACCGTGCCGTTAAGCTGATGGCGCTGCCCAGGAATCGTGTTGAAGATATCACGGTCACCACTGACTTCGACCAGAGCCTGGGTAAAGTGGATTACCAGGTCAGCGCGATGGGCAGCGGCGACGTTTCGGTCGAACTTCTGGACGAGGACGGCAAGGTTGTTGCCAATGGTGAAGGCGCTGAGGGCTCACTGGAGATCGACAACGTTAAACTGTGGCAGCCGGGTAATGCCTACCTGTATACGCTGCAAGTCAGCATTAACGACAACGGCCAATTGGTTGACCAGTATCCACAGACCGTCGGTGTGCGTACTGTTAAAGTTCAGGGTACTCAGTTCCTGATCAATAACGAGCCCTTCTATTTCAAAGGCTTTGGTAAGCACGAAGATTCCGATATCCGTGGCCGTGGTTACGATGCTGCGCTGAACCTGCGTGATATGGAACTACTTGACTGGATCGGTGCCAACTCCATCCGCACCTCTCACTATCCGTACTCTGAAGAGTTTATGCAGCTGGCTGAGCGCAAAGGTCTGGTGGTCATCAATGAGACGGCTGCGGTTGGCCAGTTTGATGCCTTGATGAACTTTGTGTCTGCCGGTGCCGGTGGTGCTTCCCAGTCCAGGTTCTTTGACCGCCCAATAGTACAAAAAGAAGGCATGGTTGCCCATAAAGAAGCCATCCGTGAACTGTTCCAGCGTGATAAAAACTATGCGTGCGTGGTCATGTGGGCCCTGTCTAACGAGCCGGATACCTCCCAGGAAGCCTCTGAGCCTTACTTTAAAGAGATTTTTGAATATTCTCGTGAGCTTGACCCTCAGAACCGTCCGCTGACCCTGGTTAACTTTATGATGGCACCATACGGTATATGTCGTGCAAGCAAGTTTGCCGATGTGATCTGTCTGAACCGTTATTACGGCTGGTACATGATGAACGGCCTGGAGCAGCGCAATGCCGCCAAGGTGTTTAGTCAGGAGCTGTCAGGCTGGGCCAATGAAGGCAAGCCAATCGTCATCACCGAGTACGGCGCGGACACTGTCGCCGGCATCCACAAACTGCCCAGTGTGCAATTCTCTGAAGAGTACCAGTGTGAGTACCTGGATCAGCAGCATGAAGCCTTTGACGGATGTTCTGCAGTGGTTGGTGAGCAGATGTGGAACTTCGCGGACTTCCAGACCTGGGAAGGTTTCCTCCGGGTTGATGGTAATAAGAAGGGGGCATTTACCCGTACCCGTCAACCCAAGATGTCGGCCCATCACCTGAAACGTCGCTGGGATACAATCAGTGACTTTGGCTACAAAGAATCAATGGATAAGTAATGCCATAAAATTACCGACATTTTTATTCAAAGGGCTCGTTACAACGATCCCGGGGTTGTCGAAACAACCGTAAAAATGGTCTAGGAGGCTGACCGAGAATAGCGCCCGTAGCGAGGATTGCAGAAAATTGAGGATAAAAAGTCGGAAATTTTTAGTGAATAGTGGTTCTATTTGCTAAAAAT
>NZ_JBLYNS010000133.1:0-14310 GCF_049310205.1 Endozoicomonas sp. ALC013
TAGTCAACCCCGCCGGATCGGCTTATTCTTGAGATGCCTTCACACAGCTTCTTTTTCCAATAACCAGGCTGTGATGTTCTGACGCCGTTTTGTCGGCACCAGGCTTTTTGGCTAAGCCCGGAGTCATGCCAGGCTTCGATCCGTTGCAGCCATTGTTCTTTAGTGGTTTCTGGGGTGGTCATCGGAGCCTCCATGTAGTCAGAGGCTTTATGATCCACGATCAAATCTCAGCGGGGTAGGACGTGGGTTATTTTGGCGGTTACGTTGCTAGTAATTGACACATGATTTCTTCACAAACCGAATTAAATCGATTTGACTGTTAATCAAATAATTAGTTACATCCATAGCCATGGCTAAGTTTCTGACGAGTATATTTTCTTTCACAAATATCAACGTACTGATCAAATTTTCTCTGTGCAATTCGGCAGGCAGAGCAGATTCTGGCTATAGTGGACGCTGATCATGAGCATCACACTCCGAACCGGTGATTTCCATGACTTGTCCGGGGCCATTTGCATTGCAACATTGATTTTGGATGATCGGGAAACATGAACGCAGTAGCCAGCGCCCAAAAACTGCCGCTGATGGGCAGTGCCTGTGGTCCAGTTACGGATATTTACAGCAACAAAGTGTTGTGGGGCGGATACCACATTTGCAATGTGGAGGCTTTTCCGGAAGAAAATAAAGAGTATCTCTATTCATTACCGAGGAGTATTTGCTTTGATTGTCAGGGATTGGCGCGCAACGCAGTACAAACAGCTTGCGTCTCCCTTCTGTGTGAAGACTGCAGCGAATACCGAACCCTGACAACCCCACCAGGTCGTTTATGTCATATATGCACAGCTAATGGAAAACCTGCCACGCAGGAACACATAGATGCTTGCAACGTGATCGAAGCTTTTCCATTCAAAAGACGTGCGATCGACAAATTTTACCTCAAGTGTCCATTCACCAATTGTCAGTGGCAAGGTACGGTGGCTGAACTTTACGGCATTCATGAAAGTGAACATCTGATGAATGCTTCCCCTGTCTCTCCACTTAAACATCTGTGCAGGTCGGCTATTCAACGCCGCTTTGGTCATAATACTATTCTGTTAAGCGAATGCTGCACTGTCTTGCGCTTACCTCAGGGGTTACAACAGTATCTGGCTAATGCGCCACCGGGTTACACGCCCAGCAACCGCTCAGCCAAAGCCTATGTAGAAAAGTACTTTATGACATCCCCTGGTTTGCTGGTTTGCCTGTTGCTCAATAATATGGACCGGGTGATGGCTACGTGGTCTACGGTCGTGGAGGATCCCTCTGATGCCGACAAAAAAAGAGCTGTAAAGCGCTTTGTCCGCGAGCAGGCATTGGACCGCAAAGCGTTCTATATACAGTTTTACTACCACCCGAAAAAATGGAATCCCGCTTGTGAAGGTAATGACACCGTAGCTGAATCCTTGCGATGGAATTCTGTGCATTGGGACGCTTGCGACGATTTGGCGCATATTGATGGTGTGACACTTTGGAGAGTTTTCATGAAACCACTGATACTCCGCGGTAGCTTTCCCAGGGAAAGCTGTGCCAGGCGCGAACGGGCCCGCCCTGTAGTTTGAGAGTGTCGTATTTGTGCAGGGCAACCGGGAAGCCAGATGACCAATTCTCAGGACTGGCGAAGCCAGGGTTTGGAGCACCTATGAACATGAACCCAGCAGTCAGCCGCCCGATACTGCCACTGATGGGCAGTGCCCATGGCGGCGTTGTAGATAGCGACAGTAACAGAGTGTTGTGGGGTGGATACGCTGTCAGCAATGCTCAGTGGCTGCCGGAAAACAGCGAGCGCATTCGGTTTCCAGAGGATCGCGTTTGCGTTGATTGTGGCGGAATACCACGAAGGTTAGTTCAGACAATGTGTGGCCGTTTGCTATGCAAGGACTGTAGCCATTACAGAACCCTGACACTACCAACAGATCGATTATGTCACCATTGCTCAGCTGAGAATAAGCCGGATACTCCAGAAAATATCAGTTATTGTAATTTGATTAACGTTGATAATTTCACGGGACGTCATATCAGCAAATTTTACCTCAGGTGTCCATTTGTTGGCTGTCAGTGGCAAGGTACCGTGGCTGAGCTTTATGGCCTGCACGAAGATGAACATCTGAAGGTTGGTTCCCTGAAACATCTGTGCAGGCGGGCCATTCAACAGCAACTCTCCCGAAAAAAAATTTTGTTAAGCGAATATGCGGCATTGCCTCTACCTCTGCCTCAGCAACTGAAACAGTATCTGGCCTTTACGCCGGCTTGCATTCCAAGCAATCAATCAGCCAAAGCGTACGTAGAAAGGCATTTTGGGACAACAGATACCGATGGTTTGCTGGCTTATTTATTTCTCAATCGCCAAGGGCGGGTGATTACTCTGGGGCATACGGTCATGAAAGACCCTTATGATAAACCCAAAACAGAAACCGTAAGGCGTTCTGTCATCAGGCAGGCCGTGAATCTCAACGCGAGCCTGGTGCAATTTTACTATCGCCAGGACAATTGGCATTCACAGTACAGAGGCACGGGTACCGTAATTGACAGCTTGAGGAAAGAACCATTTTTCCAGTGTGTTTTTGCATCGAAGCAGATTGGCTGTGCACAACTTTGGAAAGCTATTGTGCCACATGGCGAGGACCTTGTGGGCAGACCCGTGTCTTGAATGTGTTCAAAAAGAAAGACCTGCCCCAGCTTATTTTTTAACGGCTTATTATTTGCCCACCCAACCTGCGCTCACTATTTTCTGACGACGGCTGCCGTTGGTGCTGAAGCTGTCGAAGAGCGGAAACTCAGGACTCTGATAGATCGTACCAAGCACCCTTCGACTCCGCTCAGGGTGAACGGAGATTGTACACATCAAACTCATTGAGACCATGTATCAGGCTTTTTCCAGAGAATTCAGAATACTCTGGTAGCTGTCCATTCTTTCCTGAAGAATATCGCCATTCTGAAGGGCCTGGCGAATAGCACAACCCGGCTCCTGTTCATGACTGCAATCCCTGAACTTGCAGTGCCCGATAAAGGGACGAAACTCCTTAAAGCCGTGCAACACGTCTTCCGGTTCCATGTGCCAAAGTCCGAATTCACGAATCCCCGGGGAGTCAATCAGCATACCACCGGCCGGGAAGTGGAATAGCCTGGCTGCCGTGGTGGTATGGGTGCCTTTGCCGGTGCTTTCGGACAGCGGGCCGACCTTGGTATCAACGCCGGGCAGCAGTGTATTGACCAGGGAAGACTTTCCGACACCGCTTTGGCCGACGAAAACACTGGTGTGTTCATTCAGCAGGCTCTTGAGTTCATTGAGCCCGTCTTCCGTCCGGGTGGAGGCTTTAAGTACGCGATAGCCAATACGCTCATAGTTAATCAGCATATCGTCAAGCTCTTTACTGGCAGATGGACAACTCGCTCCACCTGCCAGCAAATCGGTTTTATTGAGCAGGATGACCGGCTCAATACCCACGGTTTCCGCAGCCACCAGATAACGGTCAATCAGGTTTGAGTGGGGAAC
The DNA here is from genome assembly GCF_049310205.1 of Endozoicomonas sp. ALC013. Lineage (NCBI taxonomy): Bacteria > Pseudomonadati > Pseudomonadota > Gammaproteobacteria > Oceanospirillales > Endozoicomonadaceae > Endozoicomonas > Endozoicomonas sp. ALC013. Next base: position 3,533 of record NZ_JBLYNS010000133.1, read on the forward strand.
AGGCACCGGGGCGATGACCAGAACAATGTAGTCAATATTGGCAGCTACCGGCTTTAGCTGTCCTCGCATATCCGGTCTGGATAACAGGCTGTCACGGTCCTCAAGTGCCACTACCACACCCATGCCGCCTTTGCTGGAAGCTCTCCAGACGATACGGTCACCGGTCACCAGTGGTGGCAGATTGGCCCTCAGGTGGCAGCGATAGGTCTCACCGGGTTTGCCAATGGGTTCGATATCCAGCTGTGCGCCATAGTGGGCAATAATCAGCCCGGGTTGCTCTGGCCCCAGGGAGTCATCCTGAAGTTCCAGGGTAATCTTATCCTCACGCTTTTGGGCGCGGGCTTTGCGTTCTTCCTGAATTTTCTCAATGCGCCAGCTTTGTCTGCGCGTTAGTTTGCGCTTACTCATGATGTGCGGGAGAGAGTCTGAATTGTAAGGTTGGAAAGTATCATAAATTTGTGTTGAGCTGATTTCGCTGCAATTATGAATGAAGTAGACTTATTATGTCAGCTGATTCGTTATCTGCCCTTAAATTGATCCATCTTTTTTCAGCGACAGGACAGGCAACTAAAGCTCTCTATAATCTATTGAATCAGTTGGTTTTTTCCTGACTTACAGGTAATTATCAAACCGTTCAGACTTTCTAAACTTTGACGACCGGGTGTTGGATGGCTAAATCGGATAATCTCGTATGGATCGACCTGGAAATGACGGGCCTGGATCCAGTCAATGACCGGATTCTTGAGATCGCGACAATTGTTACCGATGGCCAGTTGAACATTCTGGAGGAAGGTCCGGTTCTCGCGGTTCACCAGAGTGACGACGTTCTGGGTGCCATGAATGAATGGTGTGTTAACACCCATGGAGCCACAGGCCTGACGGATCGAGTCAAAGCCAGCACCATCAGTGAAAAGCAGGCTGAGCAGATGACGCTGGATTTTCTCCGCCAACACGCTGACCAGGGCGTTTCGCCAATGTGCGGTAATAGCATCGGTCAGGACCGCCGTTTCCTCTGGCAATATATGCCAGAGCTGCACGACTACTTTCACTATCGGAATATTGATGTCAGCACCCTGAAAGAGCTGGCCCGTCGCTGGCAGCCGGAATTACTGGAGCAGTTTTCCAAGAAGGGTGTTCACCTTGCGCTGGAAGATATCCGTGAGTCTATTGATGAACTTCGGTTTTATCGCCAGCACTTTATCAAAAATTTTTAGCTTTTGTACCAACCTGCACGTTACTGAACACTCTGTTCAGACTTCACTTGTTGATACCACAGGCCAAGTAAATTGCGCTCTTCATCGGTCATGCCCGTGCGATTAGCCAATGGCATAATCTGAGTCTGTACGGTCTGGCTAAAAATCTTATCAGCCTTGTTGGCGATGGAATCATAGTCGTGGAAAACCAGACCACCGGGTGGTGACTGAAAAAGAGGATCTGTCGGTGTTGCCGAGTGACAGGTGCTGCAGCGGGCAGTAACCAGCTCAACAATATCGCTCTGCTCCACCGCCGCTTGCTCTGCCATCGGTGCCTGCTGTGCAGCCATTTGTGGTCGGATAATAAAGGCCAGAGTCAACATCAACACCGCCGCTGCAGGCCATAGCCAGGTTAAAATGGCACCCTGATTGCGTCGGTTAAAGAAATGACGAACCAGCACTGAAGCCGCAGCCAGAACCGCCAGAATTGCCCAGTTCCACTGGCTGCCAAAGGTCATGGCATAGTGACCACTGATCATGATAAACAACAACGGCAGTGTAAAGTAGTTGTTGTGGCGAGAGCGCAGCAAGGCATGCCTGGCACTCTTTCCAAGACCAGAAGGATCAAAGCTGCTATCCCCCTGTTCAGCGGCAGCAACCAGTTTTCTCTGGGAAGGGATAATCACCCTGAACACATTTCCCACCATCAGGGTGCCAATCAGCGCACCGACGTGAATATAGGCGGCACGGCCACTGAACAGTTGTGCGTAGCCCCAGGCAGCAAACACCACCAGCGAGAACAGCACCACGCTAAACAGCGTTTCCTGTTTGAACAGCGGGGATTTGCACAACAGGTCATAGACCAGCCAGGCGGTCAGCAGGCTGACGATACTGATGGCAATGGCCTGAATGGGCGACAGCGCAGACTGCGGTGCCAGTAGATAACTCTCTGCCCCCCAGTAATAAATAATGGCCAGTAAACCCATGCCGCTCAGCCAGGTGACATAAGCCTCCCATTTAAACCAGTGCAGCGTTGTCGGCAGTTTTTCCGGGGCAAGATGATATTTATTCACTTCATAAATACCGCCGCCGTGCAGAGCCCACAACTCACCTTTGATGCCTTTTTTCTGCTTGTTTGCTGGCGCAGCTTCCAACCGTCCTTCCAGCCAGTTGAAATAAAAGGATGCGCCAATCCAGGCGACACCGGCCGTCACATGCAGCCAGCGAAACAGCAGGTTTAACCACTCTTGTAGATAGGATTCCATGGTTCAATACTCATTTTATTATTGAAAATGCTGAGCGACGGTTGTTATAGACGTAATGGTGTCGTCAGCACTTCCGGCTTTCAGGCTTCCTGACCCATGATGATGGTTTTTTCAATGACCCGGTCATCGCCCATCACCATCAACACGCCAAGCAACTCTTCCAGTGTTTTGGTTTTTTCCGTTCTGAATTGAAGCATTGGGGTAGCCGCCGGATTGAGCACCAGAAAATCCGCTTCATTGCCTGTGCGGAAGCTACCGATCTTGTCGTCAAGATGAAGTGCCCTGGCACCTCCCAATGTGGCCAGGTAAAAAGCTTGAAGCGGCGAGATGGTTTCCTCCCGCAACTGAGATACCTGATAAGCGTCTTTCATGGTATTGAGCAGGCAGAGACTGGTTCCCCCACCCACATCGGTGCCAAGACCGGTGGGGATGCCATGGGCCTTTGCCCGGTTCAGATTAAACAGCCCGCTACCGAGAAACAGGTTGGAGCCCGGGCAAAAGGCGATGGATGAGCCGGAACTGCCCATTCGCTGCCAACTGTGGTCACACAGGTGGACTGAGTGGGCAAATACGGACCGGGGGCCCAGCAAACCATGCTGATCGTACACATCCACGTAGTGTTTGCTGTCCGGGAACAGTTCCTGAACCCAGTCAATCTCTTTCGGGTTTTCCGAGAGGTGGGTGTGCAGATAAAGACCATCGTGTTCCCGCAATAACCGGCCAGCCATGTGCAACTGTTCCGATGATGAGGTAGGGGCAAAACGCGGGGTTACTGCATACGACAATCTCCCTTTGTTATGCCACTGGTTGATCAATGCTTTACTGTCTTCGTAGCTGCTTTGAGGAGTATCAAGCAGATAGTCAGGGGCATTACGATCCATCATCACCTTGCCTGCGATCATACGCAGATTTCGTTGATGGGCTTGTTGAAAGAAGGCATCAACGGACTGAGGTGCCACGGTACCAAACACCAGGGCTGTGGTGGTTCCATGGCTGAGGCATTGATCCAGAAAGAACTGTGCAATCTCACTGGCATATTGCTCATCAGCAAACTTCTGCTCTGCCGGAAAGGTGTACTGGTTGAGCCAGTCCAGTAACTGGACACCGCAGCCTGCCAGTACTTCAAGCTGTGGATAATGTACGTGGGTATCGATAAAACCCGGAACCAGAAGGCGACCGGTGAGGTCTTTTATTTCTGTTCCGGCGGGCAGATTCTTAAAGACCTGATCGGAGGGACCGCATCGGGTTATCAGACCATCTTCAACCAGAAGGGCACCGTCTTCGAAAAACTCCCACGCGTCCTCTGAACCCTGTTGTTTTGCCGGATCCTCCAGAAAGTGCAGGACAGAGGCTCGCCAAACTACCGATTGACTCATCATGGCACCTCCACAATATACGGCGCAGACATCAGGACCTCATCACAGTTATCACCAGGTCCCTTACGATCGATCACCAGATACTCTTCTCCGCCATCAACGGACAGTAAAGGGTGATGCCAGACACCGGGGTGGTAGGTAACTCCCTGTTTACCGTTGGTCAGAAAGCAGCGAATGGATGACCAGTCGGGCGTCGCACCGTCGCTGGAGCCAGGGGCCACCACCACCAGAAAGCGCTGGCCTGCCAGGGGCATAAATGTCTGGCTACCCAGCGGGTGTCGTTCTAACAGGTCCAGTTGATAAGTGTGATTAATCGGGGCTGTTTTATAAATATGCATTGTCGTGTAACCCTGATCATCCGTGGTGACGGATGTCAGGTCGCTGTATTTCTGACAGCGACCCTGATTGATCACCAACGGTGTATCCCGGGTTTCGAGTACATCACCAAAAGGTTCAAAGGCTTCACGGGTCAGTATTTCCACCTTCAGCGTCTGGGCTGGTATTTCTTTATCCATAAGCCTTGTTCTCGTTTTTATTATTCGAATCAACTGCTGGTGTTAACTGCCCCGATAGGTTGAGTAACCATAGGGTGATAACAGCAGTGGAACATGGTGATGACGGTCATCACTGACTTCAAACGTCACCACAACTTCCGGGTAAAAGCACTGGACTTTATGCTTCTGGAAATAATCCTTAATGGCGAAATGCAGCTGATACACTCCTTTGGGAAGATTCAGGTCATCTGTCGCCAGGTTTGGAATGCGGCCATCATTGTTGGTGATGCCACTGCCCACTGGCTGCCAGCCATCACCTTCCTGTTTTGACAGGGAGACAGGGACTCCTTCTGCCGGTAAGCCGCTACCGGTATCCAGAATATGGGTGCTGATGCCGGTCATGCCATTTGCCTCCATTCAATCAGTTTGTTCAGACGTAGCCGGGTTATCTTATGTTGCTCGGCAGCGGCAATCGTCAGTTCATGTTCCGGCTGGTTATTCAGCCGGTCATTCAGCAGAGACAGCATCTGATCTGCTGACTTCCCGGTGGCGCAGACAATGAAGATATAGCCAAAGCGGGTTTCGTAAGCGGTGTTACCGTCTGCTAATGCCTTGAGTGTTTCGTCACTGGCAGTGGCTGCGCCTGATTGCTCATGACCGGCCATATCACGGGTATTGGCGTATTTTGCTTTCAGGCTGTTTACGTCGCCAATCTTCGGGTGGCCTGCAAAAGCCTGTAGATAGTCTTTTTCTCCACAGGCGGACCAACTGGTGTCCGCTGTGGATAAAAGCTCATCTTTACTGGAGTACGGTCGGTTATTGGCCATGGATTCCAGCCAATGTTCACTGGTACAGCATTGGCGGAAAAAATGCCGGGCGCTATCCATATCCAGACTGTTCAGCTCATCCAGTGTCATGAACTACTCCCCCTCAACGTCGCTCTCAAAACCGCTCTCATAACCAAGAACGCGAAACCTTGATACCCCCCCATCAGGAAATATATTCAGACGCACATGGGTGTATGGTTGTTCCGTGTTCTGCAACTCATTCAAGAACCGATGGTTGCGATGAGCATGCAGTTTCTGTTCCGGAAGAATGGTATGCCATTGCACAGGATCCGTTGCATCTTCAGGGTTATCCCCGGCAAAGGTACAGGCCTCCAGGCTGCAACGGTCAGGGTAGTTACCCTTGAAGTGCAAGGTATCCACTTCTACGCGATGAATAGTGCCGGGCAGAGCCAGCTTGACCATCATCCAGTCATTGCCCCCCTGTCGCCGACGTCTGGTTTCCCAGCCATTATGCATATCGACACCACGCCCTGGCAGTAACAGGTTTTGCATAGGGCCAAAGAATGAGTCACTGCAGGCTACGGAGCGGCCACCGTTCATCAGTGCCGCCAGATCCAGGGGCTCACCCGGTAAGCGATGGCGCTGATCAAGATGAACCTTGCCATAAACCCGGAGACGGGCAACACCGCCATCGGGGTAAATTCGCAGACGAATATGGCTGGCTACTCTCGGAGACTGATCCAGAGTAATCAGGTTTCGGCAATCGGGCTGTACTTCCACCCGATCCGTCAGCGGTAGCCAGTTGCTCTGTTCGTTGGGATCGGCGTCATCAAGCAGGTAGTCCAGCTGTACTGCGCCGGGGGCATTACCTTTAAAGTGACGTGTATCAATATCCAGCGCTTCGATTTCACCCACAGCAGCCAGGCGCACAATAACCCAGTCACAGCCATCAAAACCCGGTGCATCGCGACGGCGGCGTGACTCCCAGCCATCCATCCATTTGCCGTAGGCCGTATATTTTTCTGGCAGAAATACCGGGTCTTCAGCCAATAGCAGGTTATCTTTTTCGGCAAAGAAATCATCGCTGCAGTCGAGAACATCCCCACCCAGCGCACGGGCTGCCAGATCAATTCTTGTCTGCTGCCAGTGTGCGGCGAGATCATCAGAAGAGTTATTCATTAATGTGTTGAACCTGCTGTTATTATTTTTACGGTCTAAAGTGCCAACTTGTGTGAGCTTTGCGGCACTTTATCCTGATAGAATAGGTTTTATTATTTGACCATTTAGTCAATTTTTTGAGCATTTATGCCATAGAACCCATCAGGCAGGCAATAAAAAAATGGAGAGCCCAATGACGTTCGACCCTCTTTTAACGACAGATGACTACCCAAGAGACCTGGCTGGTTATGGCAAAACGACGCCTGATCCCCAGTGGCCGGGCAATAGCAGAATAGCGGTTCAGTTTGTTATCAATTACGAAGAAGGCGGCGAGAACTGTATTCTTCACGGTGATGAGGCATCGGAGGCATTTCTCTCGGAAATCATTGGTGCTCCGGCTCATAAGGGCATGCGTCATATCAGTATGGAGTCGATCTATGAGTACGGCTCAAGGGCCGGGTTCTGGCGACTTCACCGGCTGTTCTCACAGAGGCAGATACCGGTCACTGTGTACGGTGTTGCCATGGCCATGGCGCGTAATCCGCAAGCTGTCAGAGCCATGATGGAGTCCGGTTGGGAGATTGCCAGCCATGGTTATCGCTGGATTGACTATCAGTTTATGGACGTTGATGAAGAGCGTCGCCATATGCAGGAAGCGATTCGTCTGCACACCGAAGTAACCGGTAAGCGCCCAACCGGCTGGTATACCGGGCGTTGCAGTCCAAATACCGAGCAGCTGGTGGTGGCAGAGGGAGGGTTTTTATATCACGCCGATAGCTATGCCGATGACCTCCCCTACTGGGATACCCGGTTTGGTAAACCCCAGCTGGTGGTTCCCTATACGCTGGACTGCAATGATATGCGCTTTGCCACCACCCAGGGTTTTAACAGTGGCGATCAGTTCTTCAGTTATCTGAAAGACGCTTTTGATGTACTTTATGAAGAAGGTGCCACGGCTCCCAAAATGCTCTCAATAGGCCTTCATTGTCGTTTGGCTGGACGACCGGGGAGAGCGGCAGCCCTGACCCGTTTCCTGGATTATGTGCAATCCATGGAGCAGGTATGGCTATGTACACGGGAACAGATTGCCCAACACTGGCATACTCATCATCCTTATAATCGATAACACTGGTTGGTAATTTTCAGGGAGAGCGGTGTATGGACAGTCTGATTGATATTCAGGCCGGGGCAAAGGCATTGGACAGTATTCGTGCCAATGGTTTGCCCCAGGAGAGTGTCAAGGTCATGGTAGGCGCTTCTGGTGGTCCAAAGTGGTTTGTGCTCAGTGGCCTGGATAAAGCTTTACTGGGTGAATACTTCCGTGACAGAAAATCACCGCTGGATCTGATTGGCACCTCTGCCGGCAGCTGGCGTTTCAGCTGTTACAGTCAGGATGACCCTCTGGCTGCCCATGAGCGTTTTGAACAGGGCTATATTTACACCAGTTATTCCAGCAAGCCAGATGCTGCTGAAATAAGTCGTAAAGCCAGAGAGTTGGTAGAAACCATCGTTTCCTCCGATAGTGTTGGACAGATTCTTGATAATCCCGTTTTTCGTTTTAATCTGATTGCCGTGAGAAGCCATGGACTGACCGCTTCTGAGCGTAAACCGCTACAACTGGCCGGCCTGGGGCTTGCCGCTACGGGTAATTTGATTAATAGAAAATATTTGTCGTCCTTTTTTACCCGTACTCTTTTCTATCATCCAGCCTATGACACTTCAGATAAGCCTGCTTTTTACCATGCCGATGATCTTCCCACTGAGCATGTACGACTGACGGCAACTAATATGGTGGATGCCATTATGGCCTCTGGCTCCATTCCGGCGGTGATGCAGGGTGTAAAGAATATCTCTGGTGCGCCCGCAGGCTGCTATCGGGATGGCGGGCTTACCGATTACCACTTCGATATGCGCTTTCATCAGGGTGATGGTCTGGTGCTTTATCCACACTTTTATTCAAGGATGATTCCCGGCTGGTTTGATAAGGCCTTAAAGCATCGCAGGCCGTTGCCGCAGAATACCGACAATATGGTACTTGTCTCGCCATCACAGGCATTTGTTGACCGGCTTCCCTATGGAAAAATACCCGATCGCAATGATTTTGCCCGATTTACCTACGATGAACGGGTGCGCTACTGGCAGCGGGTGGTCAATGAGAGCAAGCGGCTGGGGGATGAATTTCTGGAACTGGTCGCGGGTAATAAAGTACGACAGGTGGTTAAGCCCCTGGTTTAACCACCTGAGGATTCACTGCTGCAACCGGGGTTGCAGCTCAGGCCATACATTGTTTAACAGGACTGGCTGAGCGGCTTCTGTCGGGTGAATTCCGTCCGGTTGATTGAGTGAATCATTGCCTGCAACGCCATCCAGGAAGAAGGGAATCACTGGTACGTCCCACTTTTTACCCAGCCCATGAAAAGTTTCTGTAAAACGTCGGGTATAGACCGGTCCATAGTTGGGCGGGATCTTCATTTCAAAGAGAATAATGTCAGAATTGTATTCCCGGGTCAGGGCGATCATCTGATCAAGGTTGGATTTGATGGTTTTCAGCGGCTTTCCCTGCAGACCATCGTTGGCACCCAGCTGCAGTAACACCAGGTCCGGGTCGGTCTGTGCCAGCGTTTTCCTGAATCGGCTCAGGCCTCCGGCGGTGGTTTCGCCACTGATACTGACATTGGCAATTTTCCAGGGGTACTGATGGCTGTCGATTTTTTCCTGAAGTAATTGCACCCAACCCCGATTGATATCCGTAAGACCGTAGGCAGCACTAAGACTGTCGCCATACACTAATAGTGTTTTTTCTGAGGCTGACAGATTGATGGCCGGAAGGGACATTAATACAAGAGTAAACAGCCTTGAGCTGATAGAAAGCCTTGAGCCAATAGAAAGCCTTGGGCTGATAAAAGGCTTTGAGCTGGTGAAAAGACGACGAAATAAGGATTTTCTCATGAATGATGCGCTCTCCGGTTCCCGCAACACTCTCACCTCTGAGACCGCCGCTGAAACCACTCCATCGATAGAATCTGATTCACTGGCGGTGACTGCCTCAGGTCTGGAAAAGACCGTGGCTGCCCGTGATAACCGACTCACCATCTTGTCCGGACTTGACCTTCAGATCAAGTCTGGTGAATCCGTTGCGATTGTAGGGACCTCCGGCTCAGGCAAGTCAACGCTGCTGGGTATTCTGGCAGGGCTGGATTTGCCCACGGCAGGCAGTGTCAGCCTGGCCGGAAAACGCATTGATCATCTGGATGAAGATCAGCGGGCAACCGTGCGCGGGCAGCATACCGGATTTGTTTTTCAGTCATTCCAGCTGCTTGCCAACTTAACGGCACTGGAAAACGTTATGTTGCCCCTTGAGCTGGCGGGTGTGGATAACCCCGGTGAGCGGGCCAGGAAACTGTTAACCCGTGTTGGTCTGGAGCACCGGCTGGAGCATTACCCGAAACAACTGTCCGGTGGTGAGCAGCAACGGGTCGCCATTGCCAGGGCATTTGCCGGGGAACCGGATATTCTCTTTGCCGATGAACCCACCGGCAATCTGGATGAGAAAACCGGTGAAAGCATTATTGAACTCCTGTTTGAAGTAAATCAGGCCAGCGGTACCACCATTATCCTGGTTACCCATGATATGGACCTTGCCAGACGGTGTCAGAGAATACTGAAATTACACGGCGGTCGTCTGGAGGCGGTGGTATGACGGTGAACAGTTCCTCCACAAGTCTTAAGCACAATAAGGTTATCCACAAGCCGAAAAGTACCGTCGGACTCGCCTGGCGCTTCCTGCTCAGGGACTGGCGCTCCGGCGAACTCTGGCTGCTGGTGGCGGCACTGTTGATGGCGGTGGCGGTCAGTACTGCCATTGCCCTGTTCAGTGATCGTCTGCAACTGGCTCTTGGACGACAGGTGGCAGAAGTACTGGGTGCGGATATGTTGATTCGCAGCCCGGGACCGGTGCAGCCAGAGATTCTCGAAGCAGCCAGAAAGCAGGGTTTAAAGTTATCCACAGTGCTTGAATTTCCCTCGGTGGTGATGGCCGGGGATGAAATGCAGATGGTCTCTGCCAAGGCTGTGGAAAACAATTATCCACTGCGCGGACATATTCGTACGTCAGATCAGCCCTTTGCCCCGGACCAGATCGTCAATGATACACCCAGCCCGGGTGAAGCCTGGCTTGAGCCCAGGCTTTTTCCTTTACTGGGGGTGGCTATCGGCGATCAGGTGATGCTGGGGAATACCTGGCTGACCATTACCCGGGCAATCACGCTGGAAACGGATCGGGGAGGTGATTTTTACAGCTTTTCGCCCAGGCTGATGTTCAATATGGCGGACCTGAAAAGTACCGGCATTATCCAGCCGGGCAGCCGGGTCAGTTGGAAAACGCTGATGGCAGGTGAGCTTTCATCACTGGAACAATTCAAGGCATGGTCTAAAAGTCGTCTGGATACCAGTGAACAGTTGCTGATGGCCGACGACAGTCGACGTGATCTGCGCAACTCGGTGG
>NZ_JBLYNS010000134.1:0-14259 GCF_049310205.1 Endozoicomonas sp. ALC013
GATCGGGAGCACGTTTATGAAATATCCGGGCTAAGTCCCGTGATGAGCAGAATAGCCCCTTAAGACATCGCGTTGCGAACAATCATTCGATACCATTTGACCAAATACAGATACAAAAAAGCCTGACAAACTTTCAGGCTTTTTTGAAACTGTCTGCCGGGATTAACAAGGTTCCCTTAATCAAATCAGAGATATAAACGACAGTTTAATAGTTATCAGTAAGACTCGTAAGATTCAGACTCGTATCCGGACTCGTAACCTTCATCTTCTTCATAAGTGCGACCAGTTCCTCCTTTCTTGTGCTCTTTTTCTTTTTGAATTCTCTGGTAAATTTCTTCCCGATGAACTGCAACCTCTTTTGGTGCGTTAACACCGATACGAACCTGGTTACCTTTAACACCCAGAACAGTGACAGTGACCTCGTCCCCTACCATCAGTGTCTCTCCTACGCGGCGAGTCAGAATCAGCATTTCAATCTCCTTATTTACATCTCTGTTAAGTCAACAACCGTCAATTCTGAGCACGCTGGTGCATTGGTTAGAAGCTGATGATATCACCCAGAATGATCGCGTGAAATTACACGACACCAACCCCAGTACAGACATTATTTCACCTTAAAATTGCCTGACCTTTAAACTGCTTTAGTACTCAGTTCAAAGTAATGAAGTATATGTCAGCTCAACCGTTCATGCTTAAGAATTATTCAGCAAACCCAGTCTAGTCACCAAGTTCAGGATTTCCATTCGTATTTCTACCTGCCGGAAATGGTTTTTGGGCTTGATAACTCTACGCGCTTTACTTTTGACTGCTTTTGAATACCTGTTGCTCTTTCCACCCTTGCAATTTCAGGTGGGTTTGGAGCAGAAGAGCCCCCTTACGAGGCTCACGATTTTATTTATATTGACGTTTTAGACCCCATTATCTTCCATTGGTTCCCTGTCCAGCTGAAAAGCCGAGTGGAGCGCCCGAACAGCGAGCTCCAGGTATTTCTCTGCAATGATAACGGAAACCTTGATTTCGGACGTTGAGATGATCTGGATGTTAATCCCTTCAGCCGCCAGCGCTTCAAACATCTTGGTGGCTACCCCCGCATGGGAGCGCATGCCAACGCCGACAATGGAAACCTTGGCGATTTTCATATCACCGTGGTATTCAAGGGCTTCGAGCTCTTTAACAATCTGCTCAACCACCACTTTTGCCCGCTCATAATCATTACGATGAACGGTAAAGGTGAAATCGGTGGTTTTGTCCTCAGCCGTATTCTGGACAATCATATCCACTTCAATATTGGCCCGGCTGACCGGCCCCAGAATCCGGGATGCCACACCGGGAATATCGGGCACGCCCTTAATGGTCAGCTTGGCTTCATCTCGGTTGAATGCGATGCCGGAAACTACCGGTGATTCCATGGCGATACCCTCATCCAGTGTAATCAGTGTTCCAGGGCCATCCTGGAAGGTGTGCAGAACTCTCAGGTTAACATTGTATTTGCCAGCAAACTCGACAGCCCTGATCTGCAGGACCTTGGAGCCCAGACTGGCCATTTCCAGCATTTCTTCAAAGGTGATCTTGTCCAGCCGACGGGCTCCCTCAACCACTCGCGGGTCAGTGGTGTAAACACCATCGACATCCGTGTATATCTGGCATTCATCAGCCTTCAGGGCCGCTGCCAGGGCTACTGCCGTGGTATCCGAACCTCCCCGCCCCAGGGTGGTGATATTATTTTCTTCGTCACGCCCCTGGAAACCGGCCACCACAACCACGCGCCCCAACTCCAGGTCCCTGACGATACGCTCGGTATCAATGCGCTGGATGCGGGCCTTGGTGTGGACACTGTCAGTAACAATAGCTACCTGACTACCGGTATAGGACGTCGCAGGGCAGCCCCGCTCATTCAGGGCCATACTCAAAAGACCGATGGTCACCTGCTCGCCCGTCGAGAGGATAACATCCATCTCCCGTGGCGTCGGCTGTGACTGCATGGATCGGGCAAGCTCCACCAGCCGGTTGGTTTCACCACTCATGGCGGAAACCACAACGACCACGTCGTGCCCCTGTTCGCGGAACCCTTTGACCTTATCAGCAACACCCTGAATGCGTTCAGTGGTGCCTACTGAGGTGCCGCCAAATTTCTGTACTATTAGCGCCATTTTATTCGTTCTACTTCAATCAGCCATGACCCGGAGGCTGACCGGGAATAGAGCGCCTTACTGCGAACACTATTCCCGGACAGCCTCCTGATGATCAAGCTTCCCTGTACCAGCTTCCTGCTGCAACAGCCCAACATAATTTACAGAATACAGACATTCAGAAGCCGGACAGCAAAAGCTGCCATCTCTATCATTCAGTGGATGGCAAAATGTACCATGAATCCCCTCCGGGGTGTATGCCTCAAAGCAATAAAAAACGGGCTGACCCATAGAGGCTGACTTGTCAGAATAGCTAACCATCCTGACAAAACCGCTTACAACTGCGCTTCCAACCACCCTTTAATAGACGACAACGCTTTTTCAAGATTCTCTGGCTGAGAACCGCCACCCTGGGCAAAATCAGGACGACCACCGCCTTTGCCACCCAGCTGCTCAGCCACCATCTTCAGCAGATCACCCGCCTTGACACGTCCGGTCAGATCTTTGGTCACACCGGCAGCCAGAGGCACCTTGCCATCCGCTTTGGTGGCCAGGAAAACGATACCAGAGCCCAGTTTGTTCTTCAGCTGGTCAACCATGTCGCGCAATGATTTGGGGTCAACACCCTCAAGCTCCGTCGCCAGCAGCTTAACGCCATTTACCTCAACCGCCTGAGACACCAGGTCAGAACTGCCAGCGCTGGCCAGCTTCTGCTTCAGCTGCTGCAGCTCTTTTTCCAGGCTCTTGCTCTGGGTAACCAGCGCCTGCAATTTGGCGTCGAGACTTTCCGGTTTGGCTTTCAGCACACGACAAGCGTTGTTCAGCTCGGCAAAGCGCGTCTGCACAAAAGCTTCAGCACCCGCACCGGTCACCGCTTCGATACGACGCACACCGGCGGCAATGCCACTTTCCGCAACAATTCGGAACGCACCAATATCACCGGTGCGACTGGCGTGAATACCGCCACACAGTTCGATGGAGAAGTTGTCGGTGCCCATGGTCAGTACTCGCACTTCGTCCGCGTACTTTTCACCAAACAATGCCATGGCTCCCTTTGCCCTGGCTGCGTCCATATCCATAAGTTCAGTCTGTACCGGAGTGTTGGCACGGATCTGTTCATTCACCAGCGCTTCTATGACCTTTAACTCTTCCGGCTTCACCGCTTCAAGGTGAGAGAAGTCAAAGCGCAGACGCTCCGGATCAACCAGAGAACCTTTCTGGGTTACATGATCACCCAGCACCTGTCTCAGGGCCGCATGCAGCAGGTGAGTTGCCGAGTGATTCAGTGAGGTAGCATGACGCTTGTCAGCATCAACATCAGCGACTACTTCATCGCCAGACTTCAGTTCACCGGATACCACTTCGACAATATGGAGGTGGTGATCACCCTGCTTCCGAGTATCCACAACACGTACAGAACCGGTGGCAAAATTCAGCAGGCCGGTATCACCCACCTGGCCGCCAGACTCCGCATAGAATGGCGTCTGTTCCAGAATAACCGTTGCCTGCAGGCCTTCATTGATCTGTTCTACCTGCTCACCACCCACAAACAGGGAGTGAACGCGAGCCTGACCCGCCGTGTTCTCATAGCCGGTAAAAGCAGTTGAGCCTTCGATCACCAGCTGGTCATTGTAATCAACACCAAACTTGCTGGATGCACGGGCACGCTCACGCTGAGCTTCCAGTGCCTGTTCAAAACCCTCAATATCCACTGTCAGCTTACGCTCACGGGCAATGTCTTCCGTCAGATCCACCGGGAAGCCGTAGGTATCATACAGCGTGAACAGGGTTTCACCGGAGATCACATCCCCCTGCCCGCTGGCCTGCAGAGCAGCAATGCTCTCTTCCAGCAGTTTCATCCCTTTATCCAGGGTACGGGTAAACTGTTCCTCTTCCTGCAGCAGAACCCGCTCAATGTGAGCCTGGTTCTTCGCCAGATCCGGATAAGCGTCACCCATCACCTGCACCAGTGAACCCACCAGCTTATAAAAGAAGGATTCTTTGGCCCCCAGTTTGTGGCCATGACGGCAGGCACGACGGATAATCCGGCGCAGCGTGTAGCCCCGGCCTTCATTGGAGGGCATAACGCCATCACTGATCAGGAAACTGCAGGAACGGATATGGTCAGCAATAACCCGCAGGGACGCTTCCGTGGTGGCAACGCCACCGATAATATCAGAAGCATCGTTCAGCAGAGACTGGAACAGATCAATCTCGTAGTTGCTGTTGACATGCTGCATCACTGCGGCAATTCGCTCCAGGCCCATGCCGGTATCAACCGATGGCCTGGGCAGTGGTTGCATGTCACCGTCGGCCTGACGGTTGTACTGCATAAATACGATATTCCAGATTTCAATAAAGCGATCACCGTCTTCTTCTGGCGTACCCGGACGACCACCCCAGATATGGTCACCGTGATCATAGAAAATTTCGGTACAGGGGCCACAGGGGCCAGTATCACCCATCTGCCAGAAGTTATCGGAAGCGTAAGGCGCTCCCTTGTTGTCGCCAATGCGGATAATATCCTCCGCTGCAATACCAATGTCGTTTAACCAGATATTGTAGGCTTCATCGTCAGAGGCATAGATGGTGACGCAAAGACGCTCTTTAGGCAGTTTCAGCGTGCCGGTCAGAAAGTTCCAGGCAAAGTGCATCGCTTCTTTCTTGAAGTAATCGCCAAAGCTGAAATTACCCAGCATTTCAAAGAAGGTGTGGTGACGGGCGGTATAACCGACGTTATCCAGGTCATTGTGTTTGCCCCCGGCACGTACACACTTCTGGGAAGTGGTGGCACGGTTGTAGTCACGCTGCTCACGCCCCAGGAAAGTGTCTTTGAACTGGTTCATCCCGGCATTGGTAAACAGCAGGGTTGGGTCGTCATGGGGTACCAGAGAGCTACTGGCAACCACTTCATGGCCGTTTTCCCTGAAGTATTCCAGAAAAGCAGAACGTATTTCGTTAGTCTTCATATACAGTTCCCACCGGGGGAGTTATCTCTTGTCAGCCATGAGCGGAAAAGGCCGCTCACTCCCAAACACAAAAATGGCAGCGCAATCACAATGAGCAGCCTTTTCACAGTAAATTTACGCAAACCGGGGATTATATAGGAATGGTGGGAAAAAATGATCACTTCACCCCATCATTAACAGGCTTTTTACCGGGCTTTTTTCACTGATGGCCTAATGAGCAGCAGAGCGGTACTGCTTAAGTATGTGCAGAGAGCGCGAATCTTCCTCCCTTCGCTGGCCTTTGCGTGCCCATAAATAGCGGTCACAATAGACTTGAACCAGGGCCTCCATCAGCTGACGATTGGTGTTTTCACCCAACTCGCCCAGTGCTCTTGCTGCCACTTCAGCGGTACACAAGTACTGCTCCTGACGATTACTTCGGAGACGGTAGATGGATGGCTCTTCAGGCTGCAAGCTCAGTAAATTCAAACCATGCAACCAGGGGCTTTGACGATACATTTTCCTGGCCTGTTGCCAGGTTGCATCAATGATAATGAAGGCAACCTTACGTTCACTCCCGGAATTATAATGCCACTGCCTGTTATGAAGAAGAGAAAGCGGAGTATATCTGGCTCATGGAGAAGCCGCGCTGGGCCAGAAAGCGGGTCTGCCGGGCTCTTTCTTTATGGTCCCGGGGTACAGAGGCACCAAACTTTCGCTCTTTTACCGCTTTTGCCAGTTCATCCCAGTGATCGTCCTGCTCCAGCAGGTATTGACCGATCAACTCGCTATCAACTCCTTTCTGAAACAGTTCCGATTTAATACGAACCGGACCGTAGCCCCGCTGTTGACGACTGTAGACAAAACTTTCAACAAAACGGTCATCACTTTGCAGCCGTTCCTCCCGCAAGCGGGTAAGCGCATCAAATACCAGTTCCCGGGGAAAACGGCCCGAGAGTTTTCGGGCCAGTTCGGTAAAACCATGTTCCCGCCGGGCCAGTAGATCCATGGCAGCCCGGCGGACATCGTTTACCGATTGAATGACATCAGCAGACATTCAATTACTCAGCCAGCAGCTCGTCCTGCTGTACACTTGCCGCTGCATCGTCGTCACCTTTTTTGCCAGCACTTTTTCCGGCGTCAACTTCGGCTTTTTTTGCAGCGTCCTTCTCTGGAGTGCTCATTAACTCAGCACGGATCTGGGCTTCGATTTCAGCCGCCACTTCCGGGTTATCAGAAAGATACTGGGCAGCATTGGCTTTACCCTGGCCAATCTTGGTTCCTTTATAGGCATACCAGGCACCGGATTTGTCCACCAGCTTCAGCTTGACACCCAGATCAATCACTTCGCCCATATGGTAGATGCCCTGACCGTACAGAATCTGGAATTCTGCCTGACGGAATGGTGGCGATACCTTGTTCTTCACCACTTTAACGCGGGTTTCGTTACCGATCACCTCATCGCCCTGCTTCACCGAACCGGTACGACGAATATCAAGACGTACAGAAGAGTAAAATTTCAGCGCGTTACCGCCGGTAGTGGTTTCCGGGTTGCCGAACATCACACCGATCTTCATACGGATCTGGTTAATAAAGATGACCATGCAGTTGGTCTGTTTGATGGAACCGGTCAGCTTACGCAGTGCCTGAGACATCAGACGGGCCTGCAGACCAACGTGGGAGTCCCCCATATCACCTTCAATTTCAGCCTTGGGTACCAGGGCAGCGACAGAGTCAACCACGATGACATCCACGGCACCGGAACGAACCAGCATATCGGTAATTTCCAGCGCCTGTTCACCGGTATCCGGCTGGGAGACGTACAGGTCATCCACATTTACACCCAGCTTACCGGCGTACTGTGGGTCCAGGGCATGCTCAGCATCAACAAAGGCACAGGTGGCACCGTGCTTCTGGGCCTGGGCAATAACGCTCAGGGTCAGCGTGGTTTTACCGGAAGATTCAGGGCCGAAGATTTCAATAACACGGCCTTTCGGCAGGCCACCAATGCCCAGGGCAATATCCAGTTGCAGAGAACCGGTAGAAATTGCGGGAATTGCTTCCTGCTTCTGATCCCCCATCCGCATGATGGCACCTTTACCAAACTGTCGGTCAATCTGGCCAAGTGCTGCTGCCAACGCTTTTTTTCTGTTATCATCCATTTTTTCACGCCCTCAGTTCGATTCTGATTTCATCAGGAACAGCTCAATAAGTAATACTGTATATTTAAACAGATACTGGATATTTGTCCAGTATATTTATCGCTTCGACAGGAAGGAATCTTTTTTCAGGTTAACGTTTCTCAGGTCAACAGGGTCAGAACACCCAGCAACGCCTGAACAACCGTTTGCGCCCTGATCTGATCACGATCACCCTCAAAATGGAAGTGCCTTGCAGTTGTTTCCTGGCCGGCACTCCAGGCAATCCAGACGGTTCCCACAGGTTTTTCCGGTATCGCCCCCCCCGGTCCGGCAACGCCGGTCACGGCTATAGAGATATCCGTTGCCAGCAGCTTGCGGACACCCCGGGCCATGGCGATAGCCACCTGCTCACTGACCGCACCGTATTTATTCAGCAACACTGTCGGCACATGCAGGAGATTGGCCTTTACGCCATTGGCATAGCAGATGACACCACCTTCAAACCAGGCCGAGCTTCCCGGCAACACGGTCAGGGCATGACCAATACCACCACCGGTACAGGATTCAGCGGTAGACAGGGTCCAGCCCCTGGACATCAGGAGTTCAGCAATTTCCCTGACAATGGGGGACGTAGCAGAATGCAGTGCAGGTTCCATGGTCACTCGCCAGTACGGTTATCAGAGGAGCCAATCAGGATAGGATGTTATAACACGATTAGGGGCAGTCTTCACAAGTTATCATTGAATGCACCATTTCACAGCACTGTTGCCAGGGAAACATGCCTTGCCCCGGAGCATCGGGGCAAAGCATTCTCTCTCTATTCAAACTCCTTCAAACTCTCCACCGTTATGGCATAGACAACGTCAGTGTACTCGGAGGTATTGTTTTCAACCCTGATCACTCCTTCCAGCCAGTAAGGGGTATAGCCCGCTTCTGTGACTTTTATGCCCTGGTCATAGCGGACAAAAATGGTCTGATTGGGTGGCGGTGGCGGTACATGAATACAGGCTCCCAGGGTTGGCACCAGCAACAGCTCTGTGGCTGATTGATCCTTGCCAATATTCAGCGGTACCAGGTAACCGGGAATTTTGACCCGTTGCTGATTCATACTTGCTACCGGAATCTTGCCCAGCTCTTCAATATACTCAATAGCCTCTTCCTGACTGATTTCACCCGCCTCATATTTACGGACAATGTCCTCATCCACCGGCGGCATCAGATCATCCCAGTTGATCTCTTTGATCGCAGGCTTTTCGGTGCTTGCAGCCATGGCAAAGTTCACCGGCATAAAAGCCAGCATAAGCACCACGGCCATCCAGCCAGGGTGTTGTCTTCCAGCTATCATTATTTGCTCTCCTACAGCCTGACCGTCAGACCATCCGCCAATGAATTTTTATAGGCCCGCCAGGCAGGCACTGCACCCAGTATGGTCGCCGAGATAACAATGACGACCGCCAGAATCCACTCAAACATCCCCGGTAACGCAATGGTAATGTGCAAACCCAGCTGCACTTGCAATACCGGTTGAATGGCGAACAGCATTCCATACATCAGCAGGAAGCCCAACAGTGTACCAGTGATGGCATAGATCAGGGACTCGGTCATCATCAGGGTAAAGATATGCCAGGGCCGGGCACCTACTGAACGGAGAATGGCCATCTCTCTGCGCCGTTCATTAAGCGACGTCAGAATGGTGGTCAGCATACCCACCAACCCCGCAATCACCACCATCACGGAAACCGCCAGCAATGCCTTTTCCGCTGAACCCACCAATTGCCAGAGTTCTCCCAGGGCGACACCCGGTAAAATAGCCGTCAGTGCTTCCTGGCGATACTCATTCACTGCCCGCTGATACCGAAAAGCCGCCACCCGGGACTTCAAACCAACAAAATAGGCGGTAATGCTGGACGGTTGCAAATCCATGGCCCGTGCCCTGTCGGCAGAAACCGAGAACAGTGCATTAGGTGCTGCCCCATTGACCCAGTCAATGTGCAACGCCTCAATCCCCTCCAGAGAGATCATTACCACTCGGTCCATAGGGGTGCCGGTGGGCTTTAACACACCAGAAATCCTGAAGGGTTTATCCTGATGCGTCTGCAGGCTCCGGCTTTCAACACCATGACTGAGCACTATTTCCTGACCAGCCTGATAGCCAAGAACCGCCGCCACTTCAGAACCAATCACCGCATCATAGAGATCATCAAATGGCTTACCATTTTTGAAACTGATGGGCTGATCATCACCAAAACGGAAGTGTTCAAACAGGGTTTGAGCGGTACCCACCACGCGATAACCTTGATGGGAGTCCCCCAGGGCAATAGGGATAGTCCAGGCGACTGCCTTATTGGAAGACAATTCCTGGTAGGTTTCCCAGGTAATGTTATTGGTCGCATTACCCAGATGAAACACCGAATAAAGCAGCAGATTAAGCGAACTGCTGCGGGCACCAACCACAAGATCGGTACCGGACACGGTACTGGTAAAACTGTTCCGGGCCTCAACCCGCACCCTTTCCACGCCCAGCAACAAAGCTACGCTGATGGCAATGGAGAAAATGGTCAGCAATGCCGTGGTTTTGCGATTACTCAGACTTTTCACCGCCAGATGAAGTATTGACATTACACCACCTCCGGCTGGCCTAAAGGCCGATGTTGACTGGCCCGGTTAATTTCATTCAAGGCCACAGAGCGATCAAACAAGGCTTCCAGGGCAGAGTCATGGCTGACAAAAACCAGCGTACTGCCAGCAGCCTCACACTCAGCAAACAGCAGACGAATAAATGCCTCACGGGTATCGCTGTCCAACGCCGAGGTGGGCTCATCTGCGATCACCAGATCAGGACGACCAATCAACGCTCTGGCTGCTGCCACTCGCTGCTGTTGGCCGATACTGAGCTCCGTCACTGACCTTTGCAGCAACTGCGGCTCGGTCAGCTCCAGATGGTTTAGCAGTCGAATCGCTTCCTGCCCGGCATCAACGCCCATGGATTGCACGTTTTCACGGCGCTTGCTGGCAAACCCCAGCGGCAGTGTGACATTGTCAACTACTGAAAGGTAAGGGATCAGGTTAAACATCTGAAAGATAAAACCGATATGATTGGCCCGGAAATGATCCCGCCGTGCCGGGGAGAAACGACCAATGTCGTTTCTCAGCACAGAGACAGCACCGGCAACCGGTGTGAGCACGCCGCCCAGCAGCCCCAACAGCGTCGTTTTACCCGACCCTGAAGGCCCCCGGATAAACACCTTCTCACCCTGATGGATTAACAGCTCTGGTATATCCAGAACCGCAGTTCCCGGCTGCCAGCCAAACTGGACATCCTTTAGGTGAATCACCGGTTGACCGAGACTGCTCATATCAGAAGCGCACCTCTGGTCGCTCACGGTTCATCTGACCCGCTACCTGGCCAGAATCGGTAAAGCCCTGAACCTTCAACTGTTCACTGTTTGCAAACCGCTGAAACAGTCGGGTAGAGATGCTGTTAAGCCCGGCAATATTGGCACACTCATAAACATAAGTAGCAGCAATATCCATATGCGCTGACTCATGGTGACCATCGCTATGGTGGTCATCGTGTCCATGACTGTGATGGTGGGAATCCTGATGACCATCTGTATGATGGTCGTCATGTTCATGCTTGTCATGGTGGTGTCCATCTGCATCACCATGATGATCTTCTCCATGCTCACCGCTGGCCGAAGCCGATGCCGCTTTCAACGTGCAGGACGCCGCTGGCGTAAAAGACCATAAATCGTCTTTTTCCAGTTCCTGCAAGGCATCTTTAAGTTGCCTGCGCTGAGCCTCCGAACGGATGGATTCAAAACCAAGAATATCAAACCCCGGCGTTTCCAGTTCAATATGAACCTGACGACCTTCAATGGCAAAATTCAAATGACCGGCTCCATGTACATGGGCTCCGGCATGACGATGCCCATCAGCGGAAACACCTGCTGTTATCAAGGCACAGGCAACAGCGGCCACTTTTGCAACACAACGCATACACAATTCCTGAAAGAAAGAAATAAATAAGTGATGAACCATCAAACTTCAGAGCTAGCGTTAATACCCGCACACCCCGTTCATCCTGAGCTTGTCGAAGGGTGGTGCCACCGCACTTCGACAAGCTCAGCACGAACGGTATGGGTATCAACACCTGGGAGGCGGTGCGCGGGTGTGTCTTTTGGTTGGCGTGGAAGAATGGATTGATAAGCGATAGGGACGGTCGTTAAGTACCGCACCAAACCGCACCTTTACTTTGCACCAATGAACGGGTGAAGCGGCTTGAGACACCAGCATACAGGCCGATGAATGCGGGTGCTCATTGTGCTGTTGATCACTGGCATCATCGACCATCGAAATAACTGGATTCTGCCAGAATATTTCAGATTGCTGATTTTCCTCCAAAGCCGTATGGACGTGGCTCAGTGTGTAGTGCACCACCAGCAGATAGACAGCCACCATAAGAAAAGACAGCAATTGCTTACTGTCTTTTCCACGGGCTGTCCGGCAAAGGCTGATGGTCATCTTCTGCGATTCCTTTCGGTATTGCCCTCACCCTGTTCCGGAGGGACCAGCACCCAATCTCAAAATCCAAATCGTTATAACATAACGTACATCAAATGACCAAAATATAATGCCAGAGTATTATATTTGATCAGGCATCAGGACCGCAGCAGCATCCGGTCATTTTATCTGGTGAACCAAATATCTGATTTGTTGTCAATAAGTCCCAATGACGGAGGGTTGAGCCCTGACGGTCATTTTACAGATTTATGCTTTTCAAGGTTTTTTAATGCCTGACCAGAGGAGTTGGTGTATATGTTTTTTTATCCTGCCCATTCCACTCCCGTTGACTCTGGCAAGGTTGAGTCACCGCCGCTCAATACTGAGGGTAAAGATAAAGCCCCTGCTCACCGGTCATCCGAAGAAAAAACTTCAATATTATTCCGAACCACCAGTGGTGCCTGCTTCAGGTGCAGGCCAGCTGACGCTGATCTGTTGCCACAGCTGTATTGCTTCCCGTGTTCAAATTTAACCAGTAAGTCAATCAAGACGCGCGACTCAAGTAAAATTTATGATCCTTCCCATGTTATTGAAAGCGCACCCTACCCGCCGGAGAGCGCTCAGGGTGATCAGCATTGCGGGGTCATAGACCTGGCAAGGCAGTCGCCATCTACACTACCTCACCAAGACGACATTGATGCCATGCCCCTGCCCGCTGACATTCGGTGTGCCAGAAAATTTTGTCCTGAGATTAATCAGTTTGCACAGTGCCAGGCGTTGACTGAATTGTCGAAAAGCCTGGAGGTTGCCTGTGCCAGAGGCGTAATGCTGAATAATTTCAAGGGCGCTGAAGATTCTCCTCCGGGCATCGAATGCGGCCAGTGGCTGTCTCTGCATGAACTGCCCGCCCATTACCATAATGATGATGAACATCCCGCCCGGACGTTGGCCTCTGTTTGCAAAAAGCCTGGGGTCAACCCGCTGATACTGCCTGAGCCAACCACTGCAACCAGCGAGACTGAAGGAGCAACAGCAGGGGCACTGGCGACTCCGACAATAGCCTATGCCCAGTACGAAGCCATGGTTAAACAGTTTGGGGAGGTACTCAATGGCTTTGCCGGGCTAAGGCGTGCCTATCAAAACCAGGCCGATAGCGTCGATGAACTGTGCAGAGCCATTGTTAGCCAGCAATCACAAATACAGAAGCTTGAGCTGGAACTGCAAATCCACAAAGCAACCACCGGCAACGGCGTTTTACTCTGGAAGATACCCGGTTTCAAAAATGAGCTGGATAAGATCAGGAGTGGTGTTAGTCAACAACTCATCAGTCCCTTGTTTCATTCAATTAAAGGACATGCATTGTATGCACGAATTTATCTTACTGGTGATAAAGCAGATCAGGATCGGGATATCGGTCTGTCCATTGGGCTTATGCCATCGCTTTATGATCCGATTCAGCGTCAGCAATTCGCCGGATCTATTTTATTTGAAATCCTTGGCAGGAGGGGTGGGGTGATACACAGTGATGTCATTCTTATTGCTGAAAACGTAATCAAGCTTCCGAACCCGGAAGATAATCCAGAGACTTTTGTCAATTGTATTTCTATAAGCCAGAAAAAGATGATGGACGAATGGCTGGTAGACGACGACCTCTTTATCAGATGCAGGCTTTAGCAATTAACGACTATGTAAACCGGTTGCCTGTCAAAATGAGCGCCGGTCAATAAACGGCAGAGGATCGCCTGATTTACTCAGACCATTTTTCATGGCAATGCGCTGGTTTTTACGCCCCAGCAGGCGTGCCTGAACCCAGCGCTCCCAGCGCAGGGCTTTCCAGGTGTCGGCTTTCCAGGTTTTTCTGAACAGGTATTTGGCTGCGGCAACGGCATCCGGCGATTGCCTGCAAATGGTTTGGGCAAGCTGTTCTGCTGCCGCCATCGGGTCATCAGCCAACCGGCTGATCAAACCGAACTCGTGCCCCTCCCGGGCAGTGAATTTACGCCCGGTCATGGTCAGCTCCTGGGCAATATCAATACGGGTCAGCCGGGAGAGCGTAACCATACCACTCATATCGGGAATCAAGCCCCACTTCATCTCCATAATGGCAAGGCTGGCATCCGCCCTGGCAATGCGATAATCCGTGGCCAGGATAATCTGCATCCCACCACCAAAGCAGTTACCATGAATAACGGAGATAACCGGGACCGGCAGGTCTCGCCAGCAATGGGCTATCTCCTGGGCAATATTCTGTTTGGTCCACGGCAATTTAAGAAAGACTTTTGCCACTATGCCCGGGTCTTTGTTGACGGCCTGAAAATCCAGTCCTGAGCAAAAAGAGGAGCCATTCCCGGAGAGAATCACGCAGCGGATCGAGCGATCCTTCCGGATTTTTTTTGCGGTAGCAATCATGTCACGAAACATGGCCATATCCAGGCCGTTATGTTTCTCAGGACGGTTCATGGTGACGTAGGCAATGTGATCTTTCACTGCATAGAGCACACGGGGTTGATCAGACATGGGAACCTCAACAGCAGCCGG
>NZ_JBLYNS010000135.1:0-14140 GCF_049310205.1 Endozoicomonas sp. ALC013
GTCCTTTGGGCCTTCCCAGGAACAGACACCATAGCTTCGGGCAGACGTTACGGCCCTGTCCCGCATATATTTATTACGCAGCTGACTATGTTTACCCCCGGCGCAAATCACTAAATCCACAGGACGGGTTACCGTTGCTTCAGGTTTCTGATAACCGGCAGGTGGCTTTTTCTTGCCGCTGGCAAAGGGAGAGGGATCATTCCCGGGGTGATATTTAGCCTGTACTGTATAGCCTTGTTCACCGGCCTCTACCCTGGTCATTTCATAGGCAGCTAACCGCTCCAATCGGTTTTTCTGCGGGTCATCACGCTGGGAAGTATGATCGTAATTGCGTGCCATCAGGTCAGCCAGTCTATGATTCAGAGCCTCTTCCAGCCGGTGAGTGACAATTTCGCCTGCCTTTTCTCCCAAACCATCCGTACGAACCATACCCTTTCCAGCCTGTCCATTTTCACCGAACAGGTCGTAGTAATGTTCTCCAAGATAAAATTTCAGCATATCCATCCATTTAGGGTCCAGTCGAACCACTTGCACCCGGTTATATGCAGTGCTCCGTTTCTCAAACACTGAGACATTGGCCCCCTCCTGAAACTGGGTGAAAGCCAGCATCAGCCCTGTTGGCCCAGCGCCTTCAATGGCAACATTCGGATGTCTGTTGGCTTTCTTGTTCTGCGCTATGATCCAGTCCAGCTGGGCTAAATCCACTTGTGGTCCTCTTAACTGAGCCAAATCCAGCAGCTTTTTGAACATCTGCTGATTGTGTTCAGAATCAGTACCATAGATATTGGCCTTTCCTATACCTTCTAATAACAGATTTAACTCCCAGAGCCGCCCTTGAGTCAGCTGAACATGCAATAATGCCGCCCGACCCTCTGCTATCAAGGCCCGATGTGTTTTGCAACGGGCTTCGAGTGCTTTAAATTCCTGGTCTTGTTCCTGTTTTTCTGCGGACAAAGTGCTCCTTAAGGACTCATACTGCTGAAAGTCTTGTTTAACCCGGTCCAGATCAAGCGTTCTCAATTCACTGGGTAATCGACTTATTCTGGCCGCTACAGCACGACCGTCGGCAAACAGATTTTCCTCTAGCCGGTGTACTCGCGAGTAACGAAAAAATAGCCCCTGATAGCTATCTTTAAGCAAGGCCAGATCCCTGGCAGAAACCAACTCCCGTGGATGGCCCTGCACAGACGAACTACCCAGGCCATTACCAAAAATCAGGTTAAGTGCATTCCGCAAAGCCCGCTTACGAGGGGAGTATGGTTTGGTAAATACATTACCGATTCGTTTCGTTAATTGTTGATACTCTGCAAGCGACAGCTCCTCCCGAATGTCATGTAAAACGGACAGGGCGATGGTATCTTTCAGGTCAGTAAAACCAACCGATTGCCGGGTATTACGAAAATGCTTTTCCAGCTTTCTGAAAGCTTTGTGAGCTTTATGCTCATCCGGTAACAATTCCGGTGACAGAATAATGAGTTTATAATAGGCTTTCAGCACTTCTCTGCTATCATCCAACGTCACCCGGGGTAGGCGAGACAACAATCTGGAAAGTTCTTTTTTCAGAAATCCAGCGGCTTCACGGAAAATTTTACGTTCTTTCGGGTTAATTAGAATGGTATCCTGACTACTGACTATCGCTTTATACTCTGATTCTTTAAGAAAAGGCAGAACGCCATTTTCCACGGCCTGTATGACCTGTTTTTTTAGAATGTAAGGCGTTTTTTCAGTTTGGAGTAATTCCCATAACTGACCACGGAATAAAGCAGCCGCTTCATGATTTTGTCGGCGTTGCTTACGACCCTCTGTTGTGAAAAGGCTTAAAAAACGTTGCTGCAAAGAGGTATCAGATTGAACTACCTTAACTTTTCGATGCCATACCTCGCCCTCATGAGGATCGCCAGCGTGTTTCAATTCAAGGGAAATGTTCAGTTCTGCCAATTGATGATTCTTATGAATTGCTTCAAATTCTGCCAGCGTGTTTTTGATATAAGTATAGGATTCATTTAATAATCCTGGGGGTCTGCTGGTATCCATTACATTTCACCTTGTATGTTAAAAACTGTCGGACAGGTTCTATTCAGATCATTGGCTAGTTAACAATGTGCTTTTATATAAATCACTAACCGATTTGTCAGTTGTACTAACATCCTATGACTCACCCTGTGGAAGTTGTTCTGTTTCGATATTAATGGAGAATGGGTTGAAGTTATGCTTGATTGCAGTTCCTGATCAAAAAGCATCTTGCTTGAATAAAAAATGATAAGAGAGAATCAAGCCAAACTTCGGTAGATAATAGAGAAGCCGACATAACCATTCAGTTACATCGCCCCCGGTTTGAAAGGAAAATCTTTGAATTAGTCCAGTGATAAATCCAGACCTCGCCGGGCAACCCCGGGATAGTCATCTTCAGGTAAAAACGCAGAGAGAGCCACCAGCATTTCACCCAGCGCCTCTTCTGACTCAGCCACCAGATTGATGTGCCCCATTTTACGACCGGGGCGCTGGCTTTTGCCGTACCAGTGGCTGGTGACATTGGCAACGGACAACACTTCAGCGGGAATATCAGGCTGACCCAGAACGTTAATCATGGCACTGGGGCCAATGGCTTCAGTGGTGCCAAGGGGTAAACCGGCAATGGCCCTGAGATGGTTTTCAAATTGACTGCACAGGGTTCCCTGCTGGGTCCAATGGCCGGAGTTATGCACCCGGGGGGCTATCTCATTCACCATCAGCTGGCCATCCACATCAAAAAACTCGATGGCCAGGACCCCGACATAGTCCATTTCAGCAGCCAGCTTGCTGAAGGCGTCCACCGCCTGTTGATGAATCCCGGTAGAGATGGATTTCGCAATAGATAGCGTCAGAACCCCATTGGTATGCTCATTCTCAGTGACCGGATAAATAGCCATATTACCCTGTTTGTCCCGGGCACCAATGACCGACACCTCGCGCTGAAAGGGAATCATTTTTTCGGCAATAATCGAGTGGGGTGAATGTTCACTGCCAACAGCCAGAAATTCTGACATTTCCGACCAGATCTGCTCAATATCACTGTCTGACCAGACCCGCCACTGCCCTTTACCGTCATAGCCGGCCTGACAGGTTTTAATAACCAGTGGCAGCCCAAGCTTCTTGATGACTGCATCAAAGTGAGAACGATCGGTGATCAGCTGGTAAGGCGCACAGGGCACACCGGTTTTATCCAGTAACGCTTTCTCCATGCTGCGATCACCGCCGACTTTAATGGCCTGCTTACCAGGATAAAACTTTCCGGAGGCAGCACACAGAGTCAGCACATCGTCAGGAATATGCTCAAACTCAGCGGTGATGGCGTCACATTCAGCAATAGCCTGTGAAAGGGTTTGATCGCTGACCTGAAGCGTCAGGGGATGCATCAGCTTTGTGGAGCCGACATCATAGGAGAGGATATTGATATTCAGCGGTGCGCCCGCAAGACTCATCATGCGTGCAAGCTGGCCCGCGCCTAACACTAGAATATTCATACTGCTTTTTATCACTCGGCAGGATCAGGATTCGCTAATACAGTTTCGGTTTGCAGCTTCCTGAAATCATCAATTCTGGCCTGCAACTCTGGCTGCTGACAACCAAGAATCTGTGCTGCCAACAGACCGGCATTGGCCGCCCCGGCATCGCCAATGGCCAGAGTACCGACTGCAACACCTTTGGGCATTTGGCATATAGACAATAACGAGTCGATACCGTTCAATGCCCTGGATTTAACAGGAACCCCCAGCACCGGCAGGCTGGTAAAGGCGGCAGCCATTCCCGGCAGGTGTGCAGCCCCCCCGGCACCGGCAATAATCACTTTGATTCCCCGGGCAGCAGCCTGAGAGGCATAATCTGCCAGTAGTTGTGGAGTGCGATGGGCAGAAACAACCCTTGTTTCGTAGTCGATGCCGAAATTTTCCAACATTTCAGCTGCATGCTGCATCGTGGGCCAGTCGGACCTGGACCCCATTATAATAGCAACGGTCATAACCACTCCTTTATTCTGAGCGGCAATAATAGCACATATAACCCGTTTGCCTTCAGGGAAAACAGACCAAGTCGTGGCCAGCAGGCTTGCAAAAGAATGGCTCTGCAATTTACAGACAAGGCATCCTGGCAGCCATCCGTCACTTTTAAAACTGAAAGCAACCACCTGATTTAATATAATTCTATATAGATCAATAGATTAGCTTATTTTTATAGAGAAATGATACTAAAGTATAATTTTACCTTTACTCATTATTCCATATATTGACGAAAAAATTGGTCTAGAAAGGAGTACGGACTATGTTTGTTTTTTTCAAGGGAACAGGGCATACACCACCGACGCAGCCTCAATTTGAAAATCGTGGGGCTAGACTCGGAAAAACAAATAAACAATCTAAAGAATTTAAAAATAGCGCTGCATCATTTGCTCAAGCCGCTAGTGAACTTAACAATAAAATCGCTGGAAAAGCTGAAAAAGCTGAAAAAGCTGGAAGAGCTGGAAAACCTAAAGACACTAAAAAAACTGGAAGAGGTAAAGCATTTGACCGAGAGACTGAACAAGTACATGCTAAAAGAGCACCTCAACCAGGCAAGGTTGAAATTGGCGGAAAAGATCTTTCCAAGCGTAAAATTGTCTGGCTAGAAAAGTTTAAACATTACTTTAAAATATTTACTTGCAATGTGAGTTTAACACTTCACTTTTATCGTAGTCAGGAAGCACGAGCAGCCCTTAAAAAATCCAGAGATGAATCAAAATCAGAGTTGGCTATCCTTACAAACGAAGAAGCAATGAGGACAAATACCTCAAAGATGAAGGAAGAGCTAGCGGATGGGCAATACTTACAGGCAGCTAAGAGAGCCGGGGCTGCTAGTGAAGCTGCTTTTAAAGCAGGAAAAGGTCGAATTGAAAGTTGGTGGGCACGTGTTTAAGCTGATGCTTATCAGACTGAAAATTTAAATCCTTTTCAGGAAAATATAAGTTTACTGTCGTAAAAAAAGCATGAAATGCTGCCTTAAACCCTGGGCAGCAATAAATCTTCTTTTACTATCCATCGATCAATCTCATGGTACCCTCCAAAGAGCCATTATTGACATAGAACTCATCTTCACTGATGGACCATCTTGATCAGATGCAGCCGATCGCGTTAACGCAAAGTCTCCCCCAATATCTGCCGTGCTATCTACTGGCGAAGTCAGGCTGACCTGCGGTCGAAGGCAGTTCAGTCCCCTGGTAAAGTCAATTCCTGATAAGCCGATGTAAACTGTTCAGCGCAAACAGGCTGGATAGTCTAAATATGAATAGTTCCCAAGGAATGTAATAGCTTGTTTCACGCCAATGAAACCGCTTTGAGAAACCCGATATATTATTTATAGTCTCAGCAGTCAGCCTTACAGGCAATACAGCAACATGCGAAGTCGATTACTAAACCAGGTAAATATCAGAAGTCTGCCATGAAAATGCCTTTTCAGCCTGGAGACCAGGTGACCACTCATTTTTATCCGGTCCAGAAAAACCGCCGCAGAACCGTCATCCGCTGCTATCGTTCTATTGACTGCCCATCTGGCTGGCTGGTTGATACAAAAGACGACAGCGGAAAACTGTTGAAAGCACTGGATGCGAAGTGGTATCAGCTAATGGAAATGGAAGAGGCACCTGACCCAGAGACCACCCGGTAGCAAAAAAAAAAATTTGTTTAGGAGTGAACGAGGGAGCAGGAATGCAGGATGAAGAATAAATGGTAGTCGGTACTGGACTTGAACCAGCGACCCCCACCATGTCAAGGTGGTGCTCTACCAACTGAGCTAACCGACTGAAGTGGTGCGTATATTATCAATGCAGCTAAAAAATGCAACACTTCAATCAGCTTAATTCTAACAGTGTAAATACCTACTCTCAGTGTTTTAAAACCTGCTCTCTGAGCAAGACAATTTCATCCCTGACAGCAGCAGCCTGTTCAAACTCCAGGTTACGGGAGTGCTCCATCATTTTTGCTTCCAGCTTCTTGATGGTCGCGGCCATGACGTCCGGGGTCATGGGAACCTGATACTCAGTTCCCGGCTCTGCCACTGCTCTATGAGCTTTAGTGCCTTTCTTCCGTCCGGGCACAACAGCCCCTTCAAGGATATCAGCCACCGATTTGACAACACCTTTTGGCGTAATATTGTGTTTCTTGTTGTAGGCCATCTGCTTTTTGCGACGCCGCCTGGTCTCGCTGATTGCCCGCTCCATGGAGCCGGTCATCCGATCACCATAGAGAATTGCCCGGCCATTAATGTTTCGGGCGGCACGGCCAATGGTCTGAATCAATGAACGGTCAGAACGCAGAAAGCCTTCCTTATCGGCGTCGAGAATAGTGACCAGGGAGACCTCTGGCATATCAAGGCCTTCCCGCAGCAGGTTGATACCCACCAGCACATCAAAGGCACCAATACGCAAGTCACGGATAATCTCTACCCGTTCCACCGTATCAATATCTGAATGCAGATAACGTACCCGGACACCCTGCTCATGCAAAAACTCAGTTAAGTCCTCGGCCATACGTTTGGTGAGCACCGTGACCAGCACCCGCTCCTCTTTGGCAACGGTTTTATTAATCTCCATCAGCAGATCATCCACCTGGGAGGAGGCCGGTCGGACCTCAATTTCCGGGTCCACCAGACCGGTAGGCCTGACCACCTGATCAACCACCTGCCCCTGGTTCTCTTCCTCGTACTTACCCGGTGTCGCAGAGACAAAAATAGTCTGCGGCCGTCGTCCTTCCCACTCTTCAAATTTCATAGGACGGTTATCCAGGGCAGAAGGTAGGCGGAAACCATACTCCACCAGTGTCTCTTTTCGAGAGCGATCCCCTTTATACATGGCACCGATCTGCGGCACAGTCACATGGGATTCATCAATCACCAGCAATGCATTATCCGGGATGTAGTCAAACAGGGTTGGCGGTGCCTCGCCGGGTTTATTGCCGGAGAGATAGCGGGAATAGTTTTCAATGCCGGTGCAGTAACCCAGCTCAATCATCATTTCCAGATCAAACTGCGTGCGCTGTTCAAGTCGCTGAGCTTCCACCAGCTTGTTGTTATCGCGCAAGGCATTGAGCCTATCCACCAGCTCAACCTTAATGGCTTCCACTGCATCCAGGATGGTCTGTCTGGGGGTCACATAGTGAGTTTTTGGATATATGGTCGCCCTGGGCAATTTTCTCAGAACCTCGCCAGTCAACGGATCAAACTCGCTGATGGCTTCCAGTTCATCGTCAAACAGCTCCAAACGGACCGCCTCTTTTTCCGATTCAGCGGGAAAAATATCAATAACATCACCACGAACACGGTAAGTGGCCCGCCGAAAATCCGCATCGTTGCGCGTGTATTGCAATTCCGCCAGGCGACGCAGAATGGTTCGCTGATCCACCCTGTCTCCACGGTCCAGATGCATCATCATTTTCAGATAGGACTGTGGATCACCCAGACCATAAATGGCCGAGACCGTTGCCACAATAATCGCATCCTGTCGTTCCATCAGGGCCTTGGTGGCAGAGAGACGCATTTGTTCAATATGTTCATTAACCGATGCATCTTTCTCGATATAGGTATCTGACGTAGGTACGTAGGCTTCTGGCTGGTAATAGTCATAGTAGGAGACAAAATACTCCACGGCATTGTCTGGAAAGAACTCCTTGAACTCACCATAGAGTTGTGCGGCCAGTGTTTTGTTGTGGGCCATGATGATCGTCGGCCGCTGTATTTTTTCGATCACATTGGCCACCGTGAAGGTCTTGCCGGAGCCTGTTACCCCCAGCAATGTCTGGCAGGCAAGGCCAGCATCAATGCCCTTGACCAGCTGTTCAATAGCAACCGGTTGATCACCGGCAGGACCGAAGCGGGAAGAAACTTTAAACGATCGACTCATGCTACCCTTCCATCTGGAGCAGAAAAATTTGCCAACGGTAACCGACAAACGCATACCAACGGTACATCGTATTGTGTATGATGCCTTCTGTTGGTCGCATGACGGATAATTGCTACTCATCACCGTTATAGTACAGCTATTGGTAGATAGTTTCCGCCACAGGAAGTCTAACCAAACCAGCAGAGAGCTTACACAGACTCCGGGAGAACTTCTCCAGCCAATAGCGGAAGGCAAACAGCATTATAATTCTCAGTGTTACAACCATAAATGAGGAAAACTGTGACTGGTCATCCATCCCAACGCGTGCAAATGGTCAAGCCATCTCCAACTCTGGCAGTCACCGCCAAGGCTGCCGAACTGAGAGCTGCCGGACATGACATTATTGGCCTGGGTGCCGGAGAGCCCGATTTCGACACTCCGGAGCATATTAAAGCCGCAGCGGTCAAAGCCATCGCTGAAGGGAAAACAAAATACACTGCCGTGGATGGAACCACCGAGCTGAAACAGGCCATTATTGATAAATTCAAGCGGGATAATGGCTTTGAATACAGCCAAAGCCAGATTCTGGTTTCCTGCGGCGGCAAACAGAGCTTCTTCAACCTGGCCCTGGCACTGCTGAACAAAGGTGATGAGGTCATTATTCCAGCCCCTTACTGGGTATCTTACCCGGATATGGTGGTCATCGCCGAGGGTGTGCCGGTTATCGTAGAAGCCGGTCTGGAAAACCGCTTCAAAATCACTCCCGGGCAACTGGAAGCCGCCATCACTGACAAAACCAGACTGGTGGTACTCAACAGCCCCTCAAACCCGACCGGAACCGCTTATAACCGCAAAGAGCTCGAAGCGCTAGGCAATGTGCTGAAAAAGTACCCGGAGGTAATGATCGCCACCGATGATATGTATGAGCATATCCTCTGGACTGAAGAGCCTTTCTGCAACATCCTGATGGTCTGCCCTGAACTCTATGACCGCACGATTGTTCTGAACGGCGTCTCCAAGGCTTACTCCATGACCGGCTGGCGGATCGGTTACGCTGGCGGGCCAGAGTGGCTGATCAAAAACATGAAAAAAATCCAGTCCCAGAGCACCTCCAACCCCTGCTCTATCGCCCAGGCTGCTGCCGTTGAGGCACTGAATGGGTCACAGGATTGCGTGAAAGCGATGGTCAAGGTGTTTAAGAAGCGCCATGACTACGTTGTTGGCCGATTGAATCAACTGCCGGGCGTGAGCGCTATTGAGGGTGACGGTACTTTCTACGCTTTTGCTGATTTCAGTGAAGCAATGAAAAAGCTGGGCTTTACCAAGGATACGGATCTGGCAGCTCTCTTCCTGGAAAAAGGCGTTGCCCTGGTTCCCGGCTCTGCCTTTGGTTCTGATGGCTGCATGAGACTATCATTTGCCACCAGCGATGAAGCGCTGGAAAAGGCTCTGGACAGACTTCAAGCGGCCCTGACCTGACCGACTATTTTTACTGAGTACCAGCTTCTGGTACTCAGTAACTTGACAGGCACAACAAGCAAGGTATCATTCACCTTATCTTTTGATCCCCGATAGCTCAGTTGGTAGAGCAAATGACTGTTAATCATTGGGTCGCTGGTTCGAGTCCAGCTCGGGGAGCCACACTTCTATCAGTACACTGCGCTCTACCCTTATGGTTCATCAAAAGTGAACTTTACCTCGTTGGAACTATCCAGTTAACTTTCTTCCCTGGTCAACCCGGTCCCTTCCAAAAAAACGTGATGCGCCGTTGGCAGTCCTGAGTCTGGTTCAAAGCTAGAATAACGTTTTGAAGTCCTGTCAAAACAAGAAGGGATTAACAGAAATTCTCAAGAAACATATTCAGACTAATACAGTAAATAAATACTGGAGCTACTCTCCCTCAAAACCCTGAATCGGTTTCACTGTTCCCCAATGATGACAGCGGGGACATTGCCAGTGCATTTCTTTCCCGGAAAAACCACATCGACCACAGGAAAAAACCGGTTTAAACTCAAGCATCCGCGCCGTAAGATGGTGAATCAATTCCAGTACATTGTCCGACAGGTCACCCTGAAACTGACGACGAAGACCAATCAGCTCATTCAAGCCTCTCAGTGTAGGATGACGCTCAAGTTGCGCCGTTAGAAAGTTAACAGCCTGAGACTCCCCTGACTCCCTGAGCAAAAGACGAGTCATTGCAATGATAACCGCAGTACCGGGACGCTCATTCAGGCAACGGCCAAGATAAGCGCCAAGCCCTCTCACACTTCCCGTATGCTCAAAAGATTTCTCCAATAATGGCAGCGAGAGGGGCATGAAGCTGATATCCTGAACCGATATTCTCTGCAACACTTTAATTGCCTCTTTGTAGCTGCCTTCGTCAAATTCCATTTGACCCAGCAAAAGGCTGGCCCTGACACTGTTCTTATCCCGGGAAAACGCCTGACGTATCAGGCGGCGTGCATTTACCCGGTCATTCTGCTTAAGGGCTGTTTCGCTCTGCTCGCAGTAATAATGTGCCAGAATGACAGCAAAGTGCTCTCCCCGGCCCGGCCTCAACCTTTCTGCAACTTCTGCTGCCTTAACCCACTCCCGTTCCTGTTCATAGACACGCAACAATTGCTGCAAGGCCTGGTCCCGCAGCTCATGATTCTGACGACTGAGATCAATCAGAATGGATTCAGCACGATCCAGCAGACCAGCAGAAGAGTAGTTTTGAGCCAGGGCAAGCTGAACCTGGAAAGACTGGATGGACGTCAGGCTTGGGCGCGCCAGCAAGTCCTGATGAACACGGATGGATTTTTCCACTTCTCCGCGCTTGCTAAACAGGTTTCCCAGCGCCAGATAGGTATCAACGGTGTCATTATTGATATCCAGGGCTTTGATAAAGACATCAATAGCTTCATCCGTCTGCTCATTAATCAAATAATTCAGACCAACAAAATAGTCCTTCGACAGCTGGCCAGAGCTATTCACCCGCCTTCTCTTCTGATCACGCCAGCCCAGAAAATAACCAATGACGATTGCAGCTAGAATAAGGCCCAATAACGCAATATCAGGCATCCGTTAACCCTTTCAGGGCACTGGATCTCAACTTCTGGAGTTCGGCGTCACGCCGCGCAAGCTTTCTTCTCAGGCTGGCATTAGCCAGTCGCAAACGGATAACCAGCATCAGGGAAACCAGCAAACCGGCAAAGCCACCCAGTACAAAGGGCACCATAACCAGCGTGGAACTGCTTACGGTCGGCATCATTAACCCACCCATTTCAAGGCTGATCTGCTCGGTATTGGAGAGGGTAAAGTTGACGAAAAACACCAGTAAAACAACAAACAACGCCAAAACCAGAAGACGTTTGAACCACACGACTATTGTCGTAAAACTGCTCTTGACAAGAGGCAACTCGTAGCTCGCCATAAACTTAATTCACGATCAATCCATTTCTGCCTGTAAGCCACGATTCACCCTTTCCCGCAGCTCTTTGCCCGGTTTGAAATGGGGAACATATTTGCCATCAAGGCTCACAGCTTCACCGGTTTTAGGGTTACGCCCGACTCTTGGGGCACGATAATGAAGGGAGAAGCTACCAAACCCCCTGATCTCAACCCGCTCGCCATTGGCCAGCGAATCGGACATTTGCTCAATGATAGCCTTTACAGCTAACTCAATATCCTTGATAGAGAGCTGCGGTTGCAACTCGGCAATCCGCTCAATCAGTTCAGACCGGGTCATCGTCGTTTTTCCTTTCCCTGCCATTCCCGGAATGTCTAAAAGATCCTGCAGACCTTCTTAGACACCGCTTATTGTTTAAATGCGCCTTAAATAACCAGACTGTTTCTACACTAGCTAACCCACACCGAGAAATCAAGCAACCCTTTGATTAGCCCACACATTTCATAAGAATACCTGCCACTTCCTGTTCCCGGCTGAGAGCGAAGCAATACAATGGCTAAATCTCACACAACCTTTTGATCAAAAAAAACCGCGAGGCAAAAGCACTCGCGGTTTTCTTTGCTATCAGTGGCAGTTTTTCAAACAAAAGCACCCCTTGAGCAATCAGGAACAGGATGGATTATTTGTTTTCCATCTGCGCCTTGATCAGATCACCAATGGTGGTCGGACCGGCAGCTTCTTCGTCCTGCTTGGTACGCAACTCTTTCATCGCTGCTTTTTCATCGGCCTGGTCTTTCGCTTTGATCGACAGGCTGATGTTGCGGTTCTTGCGGTCGATGCTGATGATACGAGCTTCGACTTCTTCACCTTCTTTCAGGACGTTAGTTGCGTCTTCAACGCGGTCAACACTGATTTCAGAAGCTTTCAGGGTAGCCAGAACGTCTTCCGCCAGCTCGACAACAGCCGCTTTGGCAGTGACTTCCTTAACGATACCCTTAACAACAGAACCTTTTTCATTCAGGCCAGCGTAGGCATTGAACGGATCTTCAGACAGTTGCTTGATACCCAGGGAGATACGCTCACGCTCAGCGTCAATCGCCAGGATAACCGCTTCTACTTCGTCGCCCTTACGGTACTGACGAACAGCTTCTTCACCGGTTTCGTTCCAGGAGATGTCAGACAGGTGAACCAGACCGTCGATACCACCGTCCAGACCGATAAAGATACCGAAGTCAGTGATAGACTTGATCTTGCCAGCCAGCTTGTCGCCCTTGTTGAAGGAGCCGGAGAAGTCTTCCCATGGGTTGGTCTTGCACTGCTTGATACCCAGAGAAATACGACGACGCTCTTCGTCAATGTCCAGAACCTGAACTTCAACTTCGTCACCCAGGTTAACAACCTTGGATGGGTGAATGTTCTTGTTGGTCCAGTCCATTTCAGAAACGTGTACCAGACCTTCAACACCTTCTTCCAGCTCAACGAAGCAGCCGTAGTCAGTCAGGTTGGTTACGCGGCCAGAAGCACGGGCACCTTCAGGGAAGCGCTTGGTGATAGCAACCCATGGATCTTCACCCAGCTGCTTGAGACCCAGGGATACACGGTTACGGTCACGGTCAAACTTCAGGACCTTAACGTTGATTTCGTCACCAACGTTAACGATTTCGCTAGGATGCTTGATGCGTTTCCAGGCCATGTCAGTGATGTGCAGCAGGCCGTCGACGCCGCCCAGGTCAACGAAGGCACCGTAGTCAGTCAGGTTCTTGACGATACCCTTAACTTCCAGACCTTCCTGCAGAGAGCCCAGCAGCTGCTCACGCTCAGCGCTGTTTTCAGCTTCCAGAACGCTGCGACGGGAAACCACCACGTTGTTACGCTTCTGGTCCAGCTTGATAACCTTGAACTCAAGCTCTTTGCCTTCCAGGTGCGCCGTGTCGCGAACCGGACGAACGTCTACCAGAGAGCCTGGCAGGAACGCACGGATAGTCGCCACGTCAACAGTGAAGCCACCCTTGACCTTGCCACTGATAACACCCTTAACAACGTCTTCAGCTTCGAAGGCTTTTTCCAGTTCCTTCCAGGCTTCCATACGCTTGGCTTTTTCACGGGACAGACGGGTCTCACCGAAACCGTCTTCTACCGCGTCCAGAGCTACCTGGACTTCATCACCAATAGCGATGGTCAGTTCACCGTTCTCATCCTGAAACTGAGCCTTGGGAATAACACCTTCAGACTTCAGGCCAGCATGAACAGTTACCCAGTCACTGTCGATATCAACCACAACACCACTGACAATGGCGCCTGGCTTCATTTCGATTTCTTTCAGGCTCTCTTCAAACAGTTCTGCAAAGCTTTCGCTCATGATTTTTCCTGTGACAGTGTACGCATCTGCAAAGTCCCTGCCTTATCAGCAAAAACCAGCCAATGATAACCGGATAACGTACACTGGTTGTCATCCACACCGCCAGCCGGAGTGGGTTACTTTAATCAGGTTCGAATCTGCAATGCTGGCTTAACGCCAGAAACGAACCTCCAGATAATGTTGAGTGCAACTTATGGCGCACTCAGGTTTGCTGAAGTGGCGAACCCACTTCCCTGGCAGGCTGTCAGGAAAATCCCTAAACCAGCCCTCTCAGGCGCATCTGTTCCAGCACCTTATTGAATACCTCCTGGATACTCATGCGGGTACTGTCGAGAATGATGGCATCATCGGCAGGCTTGAGCGGCGCTACAGCTCTTTGACTATCTCGCTCATCTCTGGCCTGAATATCTGCCAAAAGGCGATCAAAGCTAGCATCAATCCCTTTTTGATGCAACTGGTCATAACGTCTTTTGGCCCGCTCTTCGGCGCTGGCGGTCAGGAAGACTTT
>NZ_JBLYNS010000136.1:0-13941 GCF_049310205.1 Endozoicomonas sp. ALC013
AGACACATTCACACTCTGCATCTTCATCCCTGTAAATCGTTTGAAAAGCATCTATCGGAGGTGAGTCTCAGTTTGACATCACATCAAGCCACAGAGACAGCATCCATATTGTCATTGGCTCTTCTCAAACGTGCCGCCGCTCGATCAATCTCATTGATATCCTGATCCCTGTAGCGCTCATAATCATTCAGCGCCTGTCGGTAGCCAGCTTCAATCTGCTCAGGCGTCAATTCTACCTCCGCCGGTAAACCCAGCAAATTCCGGTCTATTTTGTCTTGCTCCCGGGCCTGATGAACCAGCCTGGCCTGTAACTCCCGCCTTTTTGCCTCTTGCAAATCCCGTTGTGTGACAAATCGATATAATTGTTCCTGAGCGTGTTTGACCAGACTCACCTCCCGGTCAAAGAGCTCATTTGGTAGTCCTGACTGCGCTTTCTCATTGCAACGGGCTTCTGCAGCCTGATAAATATCGTCTTTGGTAACTGCCTCTATATTCTGATGAATTCTCAGCAGCTGTATTGCTGCACCGATATTCTCAGGAGGTGGCATGGGAAAATAATTCGACGACTCTGTATTCCCAACCAACCTGTCTCTGATAGGGCGATTAATAAAGCTATCTTTATGGTAAAGACGCCCCTCATTCATTTCATGATTGGAAAGAAATACAAAATCCAGGGCTACCTTGGCGCATCCCAGAAACCTCAGGCCAAAAGCAGTGCCTGCAGCTACTGCTCCCGTAGCCAGAATACTGTAGGGAGACAGAGTGATTAACGACGTGAAAAAACCAAGTAAGCTGCCATAGACCCCACCAACCACCATGCGACTGCCAAAATACGTCAGTTTATTTTCATCACAGCGTTCCCCCTGAAACGGCAAGTGTCTCAGCCAGCGAAAGCTCAGAAAATCCCCAAGAACAGGCAGATCCTCTATCGGGAGTCTGTCTAATAGTACGGGCAGGCGATCCGTTGGGAACTGATCACTTGAATAATATCGCAGTACGGCCTCCCCTATCGCTTCACAAGCCATAATAATGATGCCGGTCAGGGCTGATTTAAGAATGATCGGCAAGGCCATCATACCAACCATAAAGGTAGCGCCAGCCATGGCCCAGACAGCGAGATAGCCGGCCCAGTTGAATGCGTCCATAATATGCCACATGCTCGTTTCTACGGCACAGACAACCCTGCTGAACAGCGACTTACAGCGCTCAGTAAAAGAGAAGGGTTCTTTTGTTATATAGGTTCCATCAGGCTCGCCAGGTGCAATATGGCTACTGGCAATTGCAGGCTGCACAGAAGAGGGTTCACTCGGCTCACGAGGCTGCGGAACCACAGGCAAAAGAACGGGTGACTGAATCATAGGTGTTTTTGGTGAACTGTTTTTACCACTGACAAAGTGAGCGAAACGGTATCATTTCCTGAATTATTGAAGCTAAACTATAGGTGCATTTTTTCTCTTTGCAGGGTCTTTCCATCAATAAAAGTTGAGGTAACATTTCCAGGTCTCTTTATGTCGCGATAACTAACTGACTATTAAAACAAAGGCAAAGTCTGACTATGATTGTTATTCGTCCCATTCATGAGCAGGATCGTGAGGCCCTATGGCAAATTGCCAACCAGACGGGTGCCGGATTCACCTCCCTGCAACCTCACCGCCCCATGGTTGATAATAAACTGGCATGGGCACTCACCTCCTTTAAGCAGGCTTCGCTGGCTGCATCGCAGGAAACAGGTACTTCTGCCGCAGAACCGAAAAATAATCTCTATCTGTTTGTGATGGAAGATACCGAAACCGGTCAGGTTATGGGCACTGCGGGTATCGAGTCCGCCGTCGGGCTTGAGGCTCCCTGGTATAATTACAAGGTGAGTAAACAGGTTCATGCCTCACAACAACTGGATGTCTACACCATGGTGGACACCCTGATGCTCTGCAGTGACCATACCGGCTTCTCAGAACTTTGTACGCTCTTTTTGCTGCCGGATTATCGTCATTCCAAAAACGGTACGTTTCTTTCCAAGAGTCGAATGTTGTTTATGGCGGCCTTTCCGGAACTGTTTGCTGAAGGCCTCTTTGCAGAAATGCGTGGCTACTGTGATGATCAGGAAGTGTCTCCTTTCTGGGAAGCCCTGGGTCGGCACTTCTTTGCAGTGGACTTTGCCGAAGCTGATCGCCAATCCACCGTCGATAAAGCGTTTATTGCCGAGCTGATGCCTCGCCACCCAATCTACACCAATTTGCTGCCGGATGAAGCCAGGGAGGTCATTGGTGTTACCCACGAAAGCACAACGCCTGCCCGACATCTGCTGGAATCTGAAGGCTTCTACTACACTGGCTATGTGGATATTTTTGATGGAGGTCCGCTACTGGAAGCCAGAGTCAAAGAAGTACGCTCAGTAAGAGATTCACGACAGTACAAAGTTAAAATTGTTGAGAACAACACAACGGATCAGCGCCACTGGCTGATGGCCAATAGTGAGTTGAACGATTTTCGCTGCATCATGGGTAATCTTTCCTACGAAGGACTGGAGTTTGTCATGATCAGTAAAGAGCAGGCATCAGCACTTAACGTTGAAGAAGGCCAATTGCTTCGGGTGGTGCCCTTATCCAGCTAGTCAACGAATTGAGAGGATTACGACCATGGCAGACACAAATGAACAACAATGCCTGTTTATCAATGGACAGTGGCTTAAGGCAAATGGCAAACCCTTTTCATCCGAAAATCCGGGAACAGGCAATGTGCTCTGGCAAGGAGCCAGTGCCACCGCAAAGCAAGTAGACCAGGCAATAAGTTCCGCCCGGGAAGCCAGTCATCATTGGGCGTTTCGCCCATTTCAAGAACGAGAGGCATTCATTAAGGCGTTTGCCAATGAGCTGGAGCAGAATAAAGAGGGCTTGGCAGAAATCATTGCCAGAGAAACCGGTAAGCCGCTCTGGGAAGCCAAAACGGAAGCGGCTGCTATGGCCGGGAAAATTGCCATTTCAATAAAAGCCTACCATGAGCGAACGGGGACCGTTGAAAATGCCATGCCCGTAGGGAAAGCCGTGATTCGTCACAAGCCACATGGAGTTGTTGCGGTATTTGGCCCCTACAACTTTCCGGGCCACCTTCCCAATGGACATATTGTTCCCGCACTGCTGGCTGGCAACACCGTGGTTTTCAAGCCCAGCGAGTTAACACCGGCCGTTGCGGAATACACGATAAAACTCTGGCAGCAGGTGGGAATACCCGACGGAGTTATCAATCTGGTTCAGGGAGAAAAAGAAACTGGCATCGCTC
Organism: Endozoicomonas sp. ALC013; assembly: GCF_049310205.1. Classification (NCBI taxonomy): domain Bacteria; kingdom Pseudomonadati; phylum Pseudomonadota; class Gammaproteobacteria; order Oceanospirillales; family Endozoicomonadaceae; genus Endozoicomonas; species Endozoicomonas sp. ALC013. The sequence continues at coordinate 3,277 of NZ_JBLYNS010000136.1, forward strand.
TGGCCGGGCACCCCGGTCTTGATGGTCTGTTTTTCACCGGCAGCTCAAACACCGGCAAGATGATCCACCAGCAGTACGGCGGACAGCCGGGTAAAATTCTGGCGTTGGAAATGGGCGGCAACAATCCGCTGATTGTCACCGAGATGGCAGATATCAAAGCCGCAGTACACGACACTATTCATTCAGCATTTATCACCGCCGGTCAACGCTGTACCTGTGCCCGCCGACTTTTTGTTCCCACAACGCCCTGGGGGGATCAGTTTGTTGATGCGCTGACTGTAGCGGCAGCCAATATCAAAGTAGGTCAATGGGATGATCAGGAAGCACCGTTTATGGGAGCGCTTATCTCTGAAGCAGCGGCCAAACAGATATTGTCAGCCCAGGAAACGCTGCAAAAGCTGGGCGGCAACAGCCTGCTTTTATCAACACATCTTCAAGCAGGAACCGGGTTAGTCTCTCCGGGTATTATTGATGTGACCAATATCAAAGACCGCCCCGATGAAGAGTACTTTGGACCACTGTTGCAAATTATTCGTTATGATCGTTTTGAAGATGCCGTTGCAGACGCCAATAACACCCGTTTTGGTCTCTCCGCCGGATTGTTCAGTGAAGCACCAGAGCAGTACCAGTTCTTTTTGCAGAGAATACGTGCAGGTATCGTTAACTGGAACCGGCCAATCACCGGTGCCAGCAGTGCTGCACCTTTTGGCGGCCCAGGAGACAGTGGCAACCACCGCCCCAGTGCCTATTTTGCTGCCGATTACTGCGCCTACCCGGTGGCCAGTGTTGAGTCGGAGTCACTGAGTATGCCCAAAGAACTCGCACCCGGGCTTGATTTGTAAACGGTACCTTCGCGTTGAACCAATGGTGAAGTAGTCAATAATGAAAACAATAGAAGCCAACTTTGACGGACTGGTGGGCCCTACCCACAACTATGCAGGGTTATCCCAGGGTAACAAGGCCTCAATCCATTATGCGGGCAAAGTAGCAAACCCAAGGGAAGCCGCTCTCCAGGGTCTGGAGAAAATGAAGGCGCTCAGTGAACTGGGCTTTATCCAGGGTGTGTTAGCCCCCCATGAGCGGCCGGATATTGCCACACTGCGAAGGCTCGGTTTCACCGGCAGTGATTCACGGGTTCTGTCTGACGCGGCACAACAGATGCCGGCAGTTCTGGTAGCCTGCTGCTCTGCTTCCAGTATGTGGACCGCTAATGCAGCGACAGTCTCCCCCAGTGCGGACTGTGCTGATGGTAAAGTACATTTCACGCCCGCTAACTTAATCAATAAATTCCACCGCTCTATTGAGCATGACGTTACCGGAAAAATACTAAAATCGACATTTAATAACCCTGACCACTTTGTTCACCACCAGGCTCTGCCATCCACCGAATACTTTGGTGATGAAGGGGCCGCAAACCACACCCGTTTTTGCCATGAATATGGCGAACAGGGCGTTGAATTTTTCGTTTATGGCCGGGAAGCATTTAACCCGCAAAGTACCTCGCCACAGAAATACCCTGCCCGCCAGAGTCTTGAAGCCAGTCAGGCTGTCGCCCGTCTGCATCAGCTTGATACGGACAAAGTGGTATTTGCCCAGCAAAACCCGGCGGTTATTGATCAGGGCGTTTTTCATAATGATGTTATCGCTGTGGGCAACCGCAACCTGCTGTTCTGCCATGAACAGGCATTTGTGGAGCAGGCTGGTGTCTATGAGTCATTAAGAAAGGCTTATGGGGCGCAGGACTTCCATATTGTTGAGGTGGCGGATCAACAGGTTTCTGTAGCACAGGCAGTTGGGACTTATCTATTCAATAGCCAACTGCTGTCGCTGGACCATGGCGGGACAATGATCGTTGTCCCCTCTGAGTGTGAAAATGAACCCGCTGTCTGGGATTACCTGCAAACCATACTCAACGACGCAAGTTGCCCAATTACGGATCTGAAGGTTTTTGATCTGCGCCAAAGTATGAATAACGGCGGAGGACCGGCCTGCCTGCGACTGAGAGTCGTATTAAACGACCAGGAACTGGCAGCGACCAATCAACATTGTCTGATCAACAACCAGCGCTTTGCCACCCTCAGCCGCTGGGTCAAAAAGCACTATCGTGACCAGTTATCTGAAAAAGACCTGGCCGACCCGCTTTTACTGACGGAATCCCGAACGGCCCTGGATGAACTGACACACATTCTTAATCTGGGTTCAGTCTATCCATTCCAGAATTAATAGCCTTCAAACGTATGTAAGAAACAGCTCTGAAATAACTTCCACATTTCTATAGACGCTGCCCGAAAAGCCAGAACCGCTTGTGCTTTTACGGGCAACGGGTGGCGATCTTTTTTACTTACCGCCAAACACTTTTTTATCTTCTGCAATCCGGTGCGCCACGGCTGGATGCTGGAAAATCCTGTCAATATACGCCGCCAGCCCAGGATACTCAGCAGAGTCAATCTGGACTCCAGCATGGACGAGATTAATAAAGTGGCTGGCCAGGGCAATATCAGCCAATTGAACCTTCCCTCCAAACAGAAAGTCAGTTTCCGGAACCTGAGATTCCAGATAAGCACAAATCTCTGGCAGTTTGGTTTGTAAAACTTCCTGCACTTTGCCTTCGTCAGCAGGCTGGTTAATCAGCTTCTTGGCAACTCGCTCAAAAAAGACCGTTCCCAGTACCTGGAGCATCGCCGTATCGGCATACTCTTCAAACCAGCGGGCCCTGGCTTTTTCCTCAGGTGTCTTTGGGTAGAGAGCCTGTTCCGGATAACGGTCCTCAAGGTACTCACAGATCACCGAAGAGTCGGCAATCGTCACCTTGTCATCTTCCCAGGCAGGAATTTTTTTCAGGGGACTGATTTTTTCAAAGCCTGCCGGTTTCATAAACGGGGTAACCGGCACCAACTCATAGTCAAGTTGTTTTATTTCGAGAGCCAGCAGTACTTTTCGAACCATGGGTGACAGTGGCACCCCATAAAGCTTATTCATGGTCACATCCTCTATAATTATTGTTTTCAACCAACCGCTATCCTACCTTTTACTCCAGCCTTTGCAATATCCAGAAAACCGGAACCCTTCCCGCCCTTATAAAACGAGTCTCTGCATAGTGAACAAAACATCAAAAAGCTTCATTCCAGACAGCTTTTTCAGTAGACAGGAGAGGAATTAAGAGTCCAGGTAGATGGCTGTTGTCAGGGCAACTGTGCTAATAGAGGCTGCGACCATCACCCCCCCGGCCATGCCATGGATGCCTGAATTAATACCAGAGGCAAGAAGGCTGGAATGATCAGAACGCACCAAGACACCAACAAAGAAGCCGGCAAGGCCAGCAGCACCAATGCCAAGGACTCCGCCCTTGCTCAAGGAAATGGCCAGACTGTGATGACCGTTTACGGGCAGGGCAGTATAACCACAGGCTAATGCAGAAGCACCAGCTAAAACATGAGAAATGCCGATGCCACCAATGGAATAACCCGCGACCATATAGGCAGCGTCCGGCTGATAAGGGAGAAATCGAGCAAAGGTGTTAATCAATCCCCCTCCAGTGGTAAAGACCATGCTGCCAAGTGCGAAGGGGCTGTCCAGAAAGTTAGTCCTGAGGTATGAGGCAGCAGCTGGTACTGTTCTGATTAAACGCCTGGTTATGGTGATACTCCTGCCATGTATGTGATCAAGGTCCAGCGGTGCCCGGCAGGCAGGGCAGGTCGGGTTGTTGCTTCCCCAGCGAATGATGCACGATCGGCCAAAGACATGATGACAACTCAGGTTAACTGCTTCATGGCCAGGCTGGCTGGTAAAATCTTCCATGCAAATCAAACAGTGACTCGCACTGTGATTGGCTGGAACAGAGCTTATTTCCATGTCTATTTTCCTGCTTTGGTTGGCCGCACGTCGTTGCACATTCACTGGGTAAATTGGCCACTGGTATCCAGACGCTTTTTCATCTGGACATTTTTTCCTGGAAATAGTTCAACGGCGATTCATTATTGCGGTTACTTCGTCTGAGGATATGGATATCCATGAACACGACATTTCCAAGGCGGATGTAGTTTCAGGGTCAGATCAAGGATCGCTGTTTATGAAATATCCGGGTTAACAGGCGCAAAACTCTTTTGCTAAAGAGTGTCTATCTACTGTCAGTAGATTTTTTATCTTCAAACGATTCAGCAAGACTCCCGGGCGGAGGTGGTGGAGGTGGTTGACTAACTGCACTCGAAGCGTCATCCCCTGACGTTTCAGGTATCATGCTATCCTCTGACGGGGCCATAACCTTCGTATCTTCCCGCGCTGGAGATAAACCGGAAGCTCTATCAGCTTCTTTGACACTATTTCTCTTATCGTCATCCTTCTTTTTTTCAGCGTCTAACACTACACCAAAGCCTCTATTCAGCCTATGAAATCCTCGTTCATTACCATTGGATTCAGGCACGCCCAGCGTCGTGCAGAGTTCACTCATAATAAGCTGTGAAAAAACTATCATTTCAAAAGCATAGGGGTCATCAGGATCATTGGTCATTAAATCGGTAACACCCAGCACCTCTGGAAGACGGCGGAAAGAGTGTTCAGAGAACGTGCCATCCAGAATCACCTGGGCAAAAATTTTCTGGACTAAAAGCCCCTGATCGTCCAACGCTTTGATCTTCTGAGCCACGGCACGCTGTGACAAGTTTTGAACGTCCATCACGTCATTGTTGTAAGGATCCAGCTCAAGGTACTTATGGGTAGCAACGTCAATGGCCAGTTTTATCGGTTGAGCCATAGTTTCGTCTCTTATCTCTTTACGTACCTGATCTTTCGACGCATTCTGCCAATCACCGTTTCCGGTATAACAGGCAAACAATGCACGGAATAAGCCGACACCATCATCATCCTTCACCTGTAACTTGCGGGCGGATGATGGTGGTTCTCCCGTTTTATCACCAGAACGTCTGCGAGGATTTGAGCGTTGCGGGCTGGTCAGGGAAGATACCGAGACACCAGAATCATCATCACTCTCAGGCTTGCCTTGTAAACGTTGTTCCAACTCCGCCATTAACATCGCTTTGTCATCAAGAATTTCTTCACTGGTGTTTTTTTCTTGCTGATACCAGGCATAACCGAGGTCTCTGTATGCTTTTCTGGCTCTTTCAACCCGTTTCAAGTGATCAGCGTCAACAAGACTTTCATCCCCAAAAGCTGAATCCCCCTCGTCAGGAACTGTCAATGCCCTCTCAGGATCATTGGTAATTTTAATAGAAGGACTTGGTTTCACAGCCTCGGGAGTACTATGGTGCTCTGGTCTATCGGAAGAATGCTGGCTGCTGCCATCAAAAGAAAGGCTGATAATCGGGTATTGTATGGCATGATAGCGAGCCTGGAAGCCCAGAAGCTCTTGCTCGGATGAGCCGGTCTGCGCCAGCTGGGAAAGAAGAGTATTCAATTCCCGGGCACCATCAGTAATTGCCTGCTCGATAAGACCAGCATCATAAGCAGACTGCTTTTCTGATTTCAGCTCATTTACTAACCCCAGAGATCCCTGCAGCCATGACTTCAAGTCAGATAAATCCAGATTATCCAGCTCAGGTGGAATTAAACGAACCCGTTGCCCACCGGGTAAATTAAAGGTTACTTTGACATCATTGGAATTATTTTCTTTCAGTTTTTTAATGGCCTTCTTGTGCGCTTTTTTAAATGCAACCTTTAAATCGTCATTTGAAAGATCCCATTTGCCATTCATTTCTTCCTTGATTTTTTCCAGTGCAGTTATTGATGCATCTATGTATTTCATCTCCACCTTTTTTCGGAAGCCTTGTTCCAGAGGCTTATCATCGGCCAAAAGCTTATTCAGATCACGTTTGATTCCTTCTGCCCCCCCCGGTCTATTTTGGGAAACCGTACCTCCGGGAGCATTTGCTGGCTGAATATTGTCAGGTAGCCCACTACTCCTGACAGGGTTATCATTTGTGGGAATGCGCTTTTCGACTGGATGATGAGGAGAGACGGTTTGACTGGTGGACGTTTGACCTGTCTGGGCTGTTTCTCCAGCACCGGAATGAGGTGGAAGCACTGAAGGACCAACGGGTGTTCCAGATGGCGGCGAGCCTGGAGGGTTCATAGAAAATCCTTTTCAATCAACGTTGATTCAGTTAAGAGTCCATTAATAAGTTAGTTTAAAACATGCCAGCCCTTTACGATGAATATAACAATATTAGAAAAAACAAAATATTAGAATCGCTTGTTTTTTTGACAAGCAACGCACAGAAACCAGAAAAAATTCAAAATGTGACACTTGCTCAGCACCATATACAGCCAATTAAAAATAAAACACCCATTACTTGATAAACAAAAAAATCAAGAACATATTTTTATAAAGGAGTGAATCATCATCAGATGATCACCTTGCGCAGCAATACCGTATTCAGGTAAGCCTATGATTAACTTCTTGATCAAATCATTCTTAATACCTTTTTTTCTTGTTGCTCCTGCCGCATGGTTTGGATTTAAATTTTATGCTGAAACCCAGTTAATACAAGCAATAGACAAATACAAACCTGTAACATCTGATTACGCAGAAGTTAAATTTGATACCGTTAATGTTCATATAAATGGCAAAGTATCAATAACAAAAATAACTTTAACGCCTAAAAAAACGTTCAAAAGCCCAATCACTATAAAAAGATTAACCGTTGTTTTCCCAAGCACTTTGACAATGATGAAGACAGTGTATGATGTCAGCAATGGAGAACTATCAGAGCTGCCCGATTCCCTGCGCGTCCAGTATGATGGAATTCAACTACCACTGGAGGGTAATGAAGAGTTTTATACCTTATTCAATGATCAACGCCAGTTACGACTCAAACAAGAGCTGGGCAGCATAGTAGAACCTACCTGTGGTATTGAATATATTGTCGGCCTGAATGAATTTCAACAGATGGGCATTGATACACTCATTGACAGACATTTCTGGGAATATAAATACACCCCTGAAAATCAGAAACTGTTTGTTCGATTTGGTATCAGCGCCACAAATCTATACAAGGCATCACTACAGGCAAGCTTTTACAAAAAAGGGTCTCCTGTCATCAACGACTTTATGCAATTACCCTCCCTGACCAATGCTGAACTGACCTACCAGGACGAGGGCCTGATCAGAATGAGCAGCCAGCATTGTGCTAATAGCTCAGGTATTTCCAAAGACGCATACATTAACCGTCTAACCAATCTGCCAGACAGCTTTTACTTCTATAAAGCAGGCATTGCTCCGAATGAAGCGATGAAAAATGCCTACATCAACTTTCTGAAGAATCCTGACACAGTGACCATCAAGGCGCATTTCCCCCCCAACTTCCATCCTCAGGCCTTTTCTGTCTATGACACTGAGCTCTGGGTTTCATCATTTGGTCTCACTCTGCTGGTGAACAACAGCCCTGTCTCTCCCTTTGAAATCATCACCCCGGGGCAATTTGGCCCGGCAAAGGATTCAGATGATATGGACATGACGGAACCCTCTTCCAGGAATACCAACCCAAATGTCAAGAAGGAGTGGCAATCTCAGCCTGCCCATGGAGAAGCACCCAAAACCTACTTCTTTGTTGATGAACTGCCTGCAACCAATCAGGAACCGGAATTACTGAACCAGCAGTCCAGGGACATTCCAATCTATGAGTTACCAAATCATATTGGTGCCTGGTTAGAGGTTTCTGTCGAACCGTCGAAACGTTTCAGCGGAGAACTGCTTGGCGTCGAACGCGAAAGACTGTTACTGAAGGTGCGATCTGCCGGGGGCAGCATCACAATGCCCATTAAGCTGCATCGCATTAAATCGATTAAGGCCAGATAAAAAAGCCCACCTTAACGTGATACTGATACCCGATACGAACTATTACTCTCCATCACAACATTTCTTAATACGGTGCCTCAGTTTTTGAGGTGTGCATAAGCAAGATCGATGATCGTAAAGTTTCCCACGATATGAGAGGAGCCATCCGCATTGAAGATATTACTAATAGCTATAACAAATAATTATATTTGTCTGAAATAATTATTGAATAGAGTGTTTATGAGAGAAACTAATACAAAAAGAAAATGTCTTAAACTGGAATTCAATAATTTGATAATTCAATGGATCACTTTACTCAATTACCTCCATTCGAGATTGCTTTTGGCGAGCCTTATTCCAGCTCACAAGAACCAAAGCACCAGGATGCCCAAAATGAACAGCAGCCGACGTATCAAGGGATACCAGTTCAGGTGCTGAGCACTCCTTTTCGGGTTTACCATAGTCAATCAGACAGACACAACAATAACCCTGATCCATTTGGTTCATTGAATAAATATAATATTGCATTTCTAACCCATGCCGATCAGGAAGCCCCTCATGGAACTGATATTGCTGAGGTTCCACAGTCAGGACTAAATGAATATTCTTTTTGTCATTCTGACACTAACCCCTTAGAGGATGCGCTACTTTCAACGCCAGACACCCCCCTTACTCAGCTGCTATGCATATTGGGGAGCGAGCTTGAGGTTAACGAGCCAATGCCACCGAGCCATTCTGCCCCAGATTATCAGTTAACTAATCTTCCTGACATGCTCTCTAACCCACAAAATTCAGGGCCAGTTACTGTAGTTAGCCTGCAAAACCAGAACCAGACGACAATTGATAGTCAAGCGCCCCAGGCAGTAGAAGATGTTAGTGATAACACTTCAGCAGTTGAGCACCAAAAGAGCTATCAGAATCATCCTGATCACTCAAAGCACATCAGGGCATACAAAAGAAGCAGACATTATCGGAATAATTCAGCTTGCGCAGAACGCCATAGGAAGAAACAAAGGGAGCGTTATCGCAATGATCCCGATTACGCAGAACGCATAAGGGAGCACCAAAGGGAGCATCTCAAAGATCCCGTTTATGTTGAACGCAATAACAGGCGGCAGAAGGAGCGTTACCAGAATGATCCCGATTTCGCAGAACGTATGAGGAAGCGCATGAGAGAGAACATGCGGAAGCGTTACCAGAATGATCCCGGTTACTCAAAACGCATGAGAAAGCGCATGATGGAGCGTATGAAAGATCCTGCCAAGCTGGAGAGCTATAAGATACACAAAAGGGAGCGCCAGAGAGAGTACCTCAGGGAATACCGAAGGAAGCGCCGTAGCGAGCTTCGCAAAGACCCCGCTTGCGTAGCTATCGCATGTACCAATCCTTTTAATCATGAATTATGCAAGGTTACAAATAAATATTGAATGGGTAATATCAAGGAGGAACTTTTACAAGAGGACGTGATCTTATGCTTTAGTTCAGTTATTCAATACTTCAATGCATAGCCTTATTACTTACTTTCAATTACCAGCAGATTCTGATCAATTTCTTTCTGTTCAGGATGTTACTATTTCTGAGCCTGGTGCATCAGGGCAGGCCTTCTCCCGTGGAGTTCAAGAAGCAGACTCTACTCTGTGTTCCATGTGTACTGATGAGATGACTAAAAACCACCTTCAGCAGCCAACGGTGCCTTTTAATAATCCATTCAATGATTACCGTTTTAAAAAAAGATCAGTAGTAATCGTTTTCAGCAATACTATAAAAGATCAACCACTTCACTTACCAGTCAGAACAGAAGCACTGAATGATAAACCTGCTCCTACATATACTCCTGATAATGAACGTTTTTCGATCCAGTCAATTTTAGGTTTAAGTCCCTTATCCCTGCAAAGCTCATCAGTTGTTGATAACAGCCTTCATCCGACAGAAAAAATGTATAACCAAGAATCTGCTGATGCTTTTTTTGAGTCAGCAATACCCGTTGCAATTATTAACCCTCAACCAGAAAGTGTACAGCATCAACAACCCACTCCCCCAGCAGAGATTGACTGTGCAACGGAACCCTCTTTTCATGCTAACGAATACCACAAGGAACTTCACAAAGATCCCACATACGCACAGCACTACAAGAAGGAGCGTAATAGAAAACGCCAAAGAGAGCTTCGCAAGAATCCTGCTTACACACAACGGGAGAATGAGCGCAGAAGGGAACGCTACAAGAATGATCCTGCTTACGCAAAGAAGATAAGGGATGGCGCAAGGGAGCGCCAAAGAAAACGTCGAAGAGAACTCTACAATAACCCCGCTCTCCTAAAACGCGAAAGGGAGCGCCTGAGGGAGCGTCACAAAAATCCCGCTTACATGGAGCACCAGAGGCAGCACCAAAGAGAGCGCTACCGGAATGATCCCGATTTCGCAGAGCGTCAGAAGAAGCGCCAGAGGGAGCAATATCAAAATAATCCTGATTACGCAGCACGACAAAAGGAAAACTGTAGGAAGTACCGCATAAAGAAAACTATAATCGCGAAAGAGAAAACCATTCCGAGTTACCGGGAAACTCAGGTGAATTACAACTGACTACTAATTTGGTAAATTCGGTTCTGCTTCAACGCGTCGCAATTCATTCAGTACCCGATGTCGGAGGACATTATAGTTTGGTAAAAAAATGCCTCTTCAGAGGTTTTTCCCAAGAACTTTCTAACTAAAGTTTGGTAAAAAATAAAAGATAACATTAAAATTTGGTAAAATGTCATTTTTACCTTGAAATCAATGATATGCATACCATCTGATATCTGGAGCGTAACTATTCAGTGAACCCAGCAAACCAGCTTACCAGACTGGTAAGGAATACCTGCCTTATAAGGGCTACGGAC
>NZ_JBLYNS010000137.1:0-13742 GCF_049310205.1 Endozoicomonas sp. ALC013
ATCCCAAATCAGGCTATTTTATAACTGATTGTTTCTATGAAAATTATTCTGACCTTTTGGTCGATATTCTGAAAGGTGTCGAAAATGTGTCGAAGGATTGTCGAAAAAAATCAGCCCTGAATTTTATTATAATATCACTGTCGCTCAAGCTGGGCTAAAGGATTCAGGTTGATAGCATCCTTGAAGTGCTCAGGATCAAACTTTGCATATTTCATGGTCAGCTTGATATCCGTATGCCCCAGTATGTTCTGGAGAACGATGATATTTCCCTTGTTCATCATAAAATGACTGGCAAAGGTGTGTCTGAGTACATGGCTGTTTTGGCCTTCTGGTAAGCTTATTCCTGCGAGTTTGACTGCCTTGGCAAATCCTCTACGGGTACATTTGAAAGATCCATGCTGTTCAAGGTGCTGCTTTGCAGCTTCATAGATATCTTCATCGAGGGGAATGCTGCGAATTCGCTTGCCTTTGGTTTTGGTTAAATCAATCTGCTGGTTTTTGAAATGATGGACTTTCCGGCTGGTTATCTCACTCCAGCGGGCACCGGTAGCAAGGCAGAGTTTCGTAACCAATAGCAGATGATTACCTTTGAAATTCTGCTTTATGACCGCCAACAGGCAATCAATTTGATCACTGGTCAGATAGGCCAGTTCCGGTTCCTGAACTTTGATTTTATGAGCCTGTGCCAGCGGGTTGGGATAGTTAATCTCTCCAATGGCGATCAGGTAGTTATATACCGACCTGAGATAGGTCAGATAATTGTTCAGGGTAGAGTCGGCAATGCCCTTATTGTCCTGCTGGCTCTTTATGCGCCTTATCGCCTTGTAATCGTTAAATCGTTTCGGTGTCATTCGACGGGCTTCGGGGTTTCCAAGTACATCAGCCATGGAATGAAGCACTCTCCGGATTCGATCTCCTTTGACCAGTTCACAACCTCGACCTTCATACCAGAGATTAATGATGGTTTTCAGAGAACGATTGTCCTGACGATCATAGTCTTCCCGGTCAGCATGTTTCCATTTGATCTGGTGATAGTATTCCAGGCATTCTGCCTTGGTGTTGCAGGTTTTGCGATAGCGTTTGCCTTTAGTGATTTCTACATCGAGTTTCCATTTTCCGGTTTTGGGATTTTTTGTAATTTTCATAAGCTGACTGACCTTTTGTCACGCTAATAGCGTTTTCGGGGTTTAGAATTGAGGATCTCCTTGACCTTTTCAGGCTCATAGCCTGCCAGTTCTTTTAAGAATGCTTTCTCTTTTTCACCGAAAATATTCTCAGCCTGACCGGTAATAATGTACTCAATCAGGTAAGGAAAGCGTTCGCTGATGGCTTCCAGTAAATCACTGGTCGGCCTTTGACGACCATGCTCTATGTTAGCGATCAGGTTGACGCTGCATCCCAGCAAATCAGCCCATTCCTTACGGGTATACTCCAGCAATCTCCGAACCAGCTCCAGCCGACCATTCATGGTCAAACCGTTTTTGTCAGTCCTGCTCATTTTTCAGCTCCTATGCCCCTATCCAGCCTCCTGAGCTGTTAAATCGGGGGGGGTAGTGTTGGTATGTACTCAATACTACCTGCGCTAATAATTTTTTGCAGTACATGACAAATCTACATGCAAGGTAATAAAAACCTTTACATGGTCTAATTATAGATGTAAATATTACATCTGCATGTTTTATGCATAACTAGAAGTTTTCATAAACCTTAATCGTCAAGGATGATGGTATGGATATTGAAGACATGATCATTAAGGGCTCTTTGCCCAATGACATTATCTGTTCCCCAAGAGATTTTGCTGATTCTCTCCACGTTACCGAGCATGTAGTTCGTCACTGGATGAAAGAAGGTATTTTGCCTGTATACCGGATAGGACGGCGTACCTTTATTAACCTTCTGACGTTCAGAGAAATGGTGGCCAACAAAAACAACACTCTTCTTTAATCAAACAATAAGGACTATAAAATGAGCAATGTATTTATTTATACAGGAAGTGCTATTGAGGAAGTGGATATATTAAACGACCATTATCTTCAGCTGATTCTGATACAATATGCAATCAAATCAGTTGTTGATCAAAAAGATCGGTTGGAAAATGATTTAACTAATGGTCAGCATATCATTTCTGAAAATCTCAAGAACCAGTGGATAAATGAGTTAAAAACCATAAGAACCATTCAGGCTTTCTTGTCTGAGTGGTTGCATCAATTAAATAAATCCTGCCCAAACCCAGAAGCTTACAGCGATGAGACACAGAAAAAGCGCACGCATTAAGCCTGGCTGCTCTCTGGAGGAACGACACCTGGTAGCCATGGACAGGATCAAGGCCCATATATGGGAATGTGTCTACCATTATCACCGAACCAAAGGGGTGATTATTGGGCGTGAGCCTCCTAATGATACATGGCCAACCAGTAATAAGATGTCGTCTGATTCTGAATAATTAAATTGATTTATTGACAGTGAAGGCAAGGCGTTAATATTAATCGCAGGGCAACCCCTTGCCCTTCCATGCGATTAATCGCCTTGCCAAGGTTCGCTGTCAAAAAATCAATTTATCTTTTTGGATTGTAAAGATTTGCATTCCTTTTAGTGGTTATGGGCGGTTACAGGCGACTTTCAATACATCTATTGAAATCCTTTTATTTCCCAATTAAACCTGTAATTGCCAAAACAATTAATTCAACAAGGAGCAAAAAATGGAATCATCAATAAAGGCACTTTACCTGGGAGCAAAAGTAACAGAGTTTGAATCCAGTCGTTATTTGAAAGTCTTCTTATCTTCCACTGGAGAAGATGACGATCCCAATATTTTCGGTCTGGACGTTATGATTTGCAGTTCTGATTATGAAAAGCTTTATGACTTTCAATCTTTACAGCCTTTAAAGCCTTATGAGTTTCGAACTAAAGTCATGTCCGGTTCAAAGCAACGAATTTCCATCAAAATTCTTGGCATTAAAAAACCGGCATTAGAAAAGGCGGTTAAATAATGCAACTACTTCTGTGTGAGGGGTTTAGTACGGATGCCGAAGGTGGGATTTCCTGCTCAGGTGAATCCGCCACCCTGACACTGGAAGAGGTGCAGGCAATCCCTGCACCCAATGGGCTGACGAAAGAACAGGCGGATAGCCTGATTGGTGCCGCGCTGTTGGCACTGGTGATTGGGTTTATCTTTGCCCTGATCCTTCGTCAATTACGTTAAACCAACAAGGAGATTAGCCATGAAGAAGCTAAAACACCTTGCACTCATACTGGCCACTTCAGCAATGGCATCCAGTGCCTTTGCTGAGATTGATGTGTCAGCTGCAACCACGGCCCTGACCACCGATGGTTCCGCTGCAATTACTGCGGTGGGTACTGCTCTGGTGGGACTGGCTGGCATTGCCGTTGTGTTCAAGTGGGTCAAAGGCGCGATGTTCGGCTGAGACCTGTTTGAATGGGTTGGCGGGAGGTTTGTCCTCCCGTCTTTATGACCAGGAATGGTCGGTATGAACAACGATAAAAGGACAACAGGGTTATGTGGGTACCAGACTATGGATGGTTCTATGTGCTGGTTGTTCTATTGGCTGTCTGGATGATGCGGCCATGAACTATTTCAGGCTGTTTTTGTTGCTACCACTGTTCACTATTTCTGGTTTCTCTGAAGCAACCTGGATAGCAGATCGAGATTACCTGAACTGCAAATTCAATGAACCTTGTGATCCCAGAGCAGTTTGCCAGGAACCGAATTTTCTTTATCTTTATGATCGTGAAGCCAGTCCTTTGATCTGTTTCACTACAAACTACTACATCAAGGTTGGTTTTAACCTTGAGCAGCCTTGTCCATCTGGTATTGATCCCGAGACTTTTCAATGTGCAGGCCAGACCAGTTGCCTTGATGCAAAACCAGTCACCAGTTCTACCAATGCGCAAACAGCCTGTTTTAACCAGTGCAGCTACACCTCATTAGGCGGATTTCGTGACTATGATAATGCGCTGGCTCCCATTGCCTATGAATACATTCCTACCGGTGGAGCCTGTACTGGCAATGAAGAAACTGCCCAGCTTGCCGGTGTCAGTGAATACACGGAAATCAATGAAGATGAATTGCCCTGCCGCTCAGATGGCAATACTCAGGTGTGCATCAGTGCTGACAAGACTTGCAAGCTGGTGAATGGGGTTCCTGTCTGCATTGATAACCAAACAAGGGAAGACCAATTCAACTGTGGCACGTTTAACGGTGAGGTGGTCTGTTTTGAGAAGGACGCCTATAGCAACTGCCAGTATGTGAATGGTGAGTATCTGTGCGTCTATCCAGAGGGGAATAAAGTCGATCCCGATTCTGTTGATCATCCGGCAAATGGCGGTAACGCCAATGGCAAAACCAACGACGATATTTTGGACCAGCAGGATCTTGCCGAGAATACGCAAGAAGCCCAGTCAGTAAAACAAATCGTCAGAGAAACTGGCATTCGTCAGCAAGCTGAAAAACAAGCAGAAAGTAATAATCCTAAATCAGCTTTTTCAGGCTTGGGCTGTGATAAGGAAGTGACCTGCACAGGCGATGCCATCCAGTGCGCTATTGCCAGAATGCAGAAAAAACAGCTCTGCCTTTCCGAATTTAACGACAGTGAAATCAGTTCCATTATCAGCAGCCATTCAGACATGTCACCGTTGGGTTCACTGCCAGGCGATACGCTGGAAATTCATGTGGATGACTTTCTGGAAACTGATGAATACGTCACTTCCGATAACCAGTGCCCTGAACCCATCGGTTTCAGCGTGCTCGGTGCTGAGTATGAAATTGTCCTGACTCCCCTGTGCGATCTGGCTTCTTATATCTCATGGTTCATCCTGTTTGCCACTTGGTTCTCTATGTCGGTCGTTTTGGCGAAATCCCTTGGTAATGGATAAAAGGTGCAACGAATAAGGAGCAAAGTATGGGATATATCCTCACTTTTATTGTCACCACCATTGTTCCCATTGCCTGGCTGTTGTTGCGAGGGTTGGGTGCGGGTGTTGTCACCTACTTCGGCCTGGATCTCCTGATTGATTATCTCGGGGATCAGATTCAGGCAAATTTCGATGGTATGCCGGTGGCCATGTTCCAGATGCTTTCCTTGTTGGGTATTCCCAAAGCGGTAAATATCGCCTTGTCGTTTATCACAGTCATCATGGTGATCAAGGGCATCTCCTATTTTAATGGACGGCCAAAGCAAAGCGTTTCCTTCTGGAAAGGCTTTGGTGGCACGTCCTGAATAAACGGTAGGTAACGTTGTTCATCAGCCGCAGGAAACGATGTTCTTTTCGTGAAAAGAACTTCGTTTCCTGCGGAACACAAGGGCAGCGACCAGCAAGGACGCCTACAGGAGAAAAAGGAACCATGCCATGCTTCATTTTATCACTGGCAGGCCAGGTGCCAGCAAAAGCCTGAACTGTTTCAAAACCATCTGCACTGATAAGAAATATGCGGGTCGTCCCAAGTTCTACAACAATATCAAACTGAACCTGTTGGACTATCAGCAGTGCCAGAGTTTTCAGGCTTTTTTCTACGACTGCTACCTTCCAAGTCTGACTACCAGTCAGAAATCGGTTATTGAACCGATGATTCGTCCTGTCCATGAACAGAAACGATTTGTGGAATTGGAAGATGCACCATTTCTGGAACAGGCATTTAAACAGCATGATCCACTGAGGCAATGGCTGAAGTGGGTCAAAGTCTGCTATCCAGCAGCACTGGTGCAGAAGGTGTCAGAAATCGAGAAGAAGGCTCCTGAAGGTGTGGAACTCACCTTCAAGGACTTTGAGCACCTGAACTTGCACTGGTCACACTTTCCTGACCCTCATCAATGGTATGATCTGCAAGGTCATTCGGTGCTGGTGATTGATGAGGCTCAGGAGTTCTTTCCAGTGCGCTCCGGTAAAGATAAAGTGCCGTTGTACGCTTCTCGATTCGAGAAGCATCGCCATGACAGCTTTGATGTCATCTTGATCACCCAGCATCCCAATTTTCTCGATGTTCACCTGAGAAGGCTGTGTGGACACCATACCCACTACTTCAACTTCTGGGGTTCAACAAAAGTTACCCGATACACCTGGGACAAGTGCGTTGATCCCGATGATCATTTTGCCAAAGGTGAGGGACGAAAGTCCGTCACCAGTAAGCCCAAACGATATTTCGGGGTCTATTTCTCGGCGTTTGAGCATACTCATAAGTTGAGTCTGCCGCCGGTTGTCTGGCTGATCCCGCTGCTGCTCGGTGTGATTGGCTTTGCACTGTATCTCGGCTTCACCACGCTCTTCCCTGATCAACACGGCGAAGCCGCAACAGCTCCGGAACTATCCGACACTCCGCTGCCCGTTGCTGACCTCCAGCCCCAAAGCCGCGAGCAGTACCTTGAAGTCCGTAAGCCGAGAATCACCGGGCTGAAACATACGGCACCGGTCTACGATCACCTGACCAAACCCCGTTCTTTCCCGAAACCCGAGAACTGTGTGCTCTGGCGGGAGGGGACTGCTCAGGAAGTCTGCATCTGTTACTCCCAGCGGATCACCCGCATGGATGTGCCGGACTACCTGTGTAAGGCCATTGTCCGCAATGGCTACTTTGACGAAACACTCTCGGATAAACGACACGACCGAAACAGTCGCCGCAACCACCGACGGGAGATCGAGCCCTATGACGTACCTTGAGCCAGGCACTGCGCGAGGCTGCCACGCGCAGCGGCAGCCCTCGCAGGCGGACGTTCCTGTAGCACGTCTTTAAACTGAACTACATCGAAATGTAAAAGTTATAAGAAAAGGAATTCTTATGAAATCGTTAGAAAGATACGAACTATCAAAGGATGGTGCGGAAACTATTGCAAACGACAAAGGGCTATTATTTGTTCACCCCAGGTATGGCAAGGTGGCTGACTTTTATCAGGATAACTTCCAGATAGTAGGAACCTATGTGGATACCCTCAGACAGCTATACCGTGGGCAGATGAACCCTGATTTTCTGGTGGATTGTGAGGAATCCATTGAGTTTGGAGAAAAGGTATTTCGGTTTATCGGTTATGACTGGCTATTGGGCAAAAGTGGCAAGGCTTCAGGTTATCAGTACCGGCTCCAGAATAATGACTTGGGGATTATTGTCTTCTTCAAAATGTTCCACTCCAAAGCGGAGTCCATAGGCTCACACCTGAAGATCGAATGTTCTCCCTGGTTTCTGGATAACCGGAAGCCAAAGGCTGTGGATAAATTTCTCGATAAAATCGCAAGAAAAATTCTGAACTGTGCAGAACCTCATTATCCTGCTATCCACCTTGCCGTGGATATCCAGGGCTGGAAACCGGACAGTGACTTTTCGGAGAGAATGCTCTGTCGATCCAGACGGGTATCTCAATACAACGGTATTGATAAGGCTGAGTTCAATTTCTCGGAAATCTCAGGCATCTATGACCGTTCACAGTCGTTTAAATTTGGTTCGGCGGGTGCGGTACAACTGGCGGTGTATAACAAAACCATACAGGCTAAAAGCATTGATAAGTTTGATTACATTGAACATAAATGGGAAGAAAGCACCAAACTCTCAGATGGGAATGTTGGCTACGATGCTCAGCATGACGTTTTCAGGGTGGAGCTTCGCTACCATCACTCAGTGATCCAGCAGTTTGCCCTGGGAACCTGCAACAAGGAAACTGGAGAGATTGGGGTCAATCTGAAAACATACTCTCAGATTATCAAGCATATCCAGGCTCTCTGGCAGTATGGGCTGACCTCTTTCAAATTGAAGTACAACAGTAACTACCTTGACCCCATCTGGACGGTGCTTCAGGAAGACATTGAATTTACCTTCCCTGAGTCGTCTTACGAGGAAAACCTTCACTATAAGCGATACTACAAAAAAGCGACTTCCTTCTCGGGCAAGAACTACCAGCTTTATATGGGCAACTTCCTCTCAGCTTGTGCCAGAAAAGCAACGCCATTCTGTAAGGTGCTCAAGGAGCTACAGCGCAGTATGATCTGGAGTGATATAGCCCTGCACTATGAGAAGAATCAAACGACAGAAAACCAGCTGATAGAAAAGCTCAAAAAGTCATACCAGGAAAGACTGTTGTTAGGCTATGGGATTTGATAGTTTGGTGGTTCTGGTCATAGATGGTAGTGGAAAATGGATACGCACAGGTATGTGAATTTAATCGAATATGCAATCAATAATAAGTCGTTTACCAAAAAAGAGGCTTGTGATGCCTCAGGTGTTGACTTAACGGAGTTCGATTACATATGTCGTGAGCTATTCATTTTAACGACCATACAGAATCAGAGTATCCACGATGCTGAGTGTCAACGATGGACTCTCTCTCCGCAGGCATATTTCAACTACCTCCAGTACTGTGAGTTTAAACACTCGGTTGGAAGTGCTGAGCAAGCCAAAAAGGTCTCATTTTGGGCAATAGGTATCTCTGCTGCCTTAGCATTGAGCAACATACTTATGACTTTATTAAGTGGTTAGGCTAGTGAAAGTGGGGCTGAGCCCCACTCGGTTATTTCTTGGTTGATCGAGGCTTGCCATCGTGCAACTTGAGAACTGAGTCGAGTATATCTTTGATGGCTACCAGTTCTTCCACTTCTGAGTTATAGCTCTCGCGGATCACCTTGGTGGTGTACTGAGACAGGTTCGCGATCTCTTGTCTCTTGGCTTCCAACTGATTTTTGGTCAGATGGATCAAGGTGCAAAGCATTGAGTTAGTGAGTGTTTCCATGATGTTTTACCTCTTTTGCTGAATGTAATTTGTCCAGGAACAGCAAGAGGGCGGGTCAAAAAAATGTTTTGTCCACAGGGCAATAGATTTTTTTGAGTAAGAACGATGGTGTTCAAAATTATGGAAATTCAGGAGGAGAGGTGAAGGTTATGGGTGGAAACAGAGCTAGCAAAGTTTGACCCTGTTAGTTTGACAGGAAGCATAAGTAGAAAGCGCAGTAACGGTATTAGATGTGAGTAACTATGCATGACTATAGAGTTTAGTAGGCGGCAAAGATGTGATCGTGATTCAGCATACAATAAACGTCAATATCATGATAAACGGAGAGATGGTACTATTTGGTCGATGAAAATACGCACCATGTGCCGCACGAAAGTATTTTACTATTCCTGAAAATGTAGGGATGGGCGGTAGCGTGATTTTTGAAAGATCACTTCAAACTTCAAGTGCGTACTGTGAAAAGTGGCTGAGATCTCTACAACAGCCCGAAGAAAGAACTGATACTACGGCTCTACTTTTCAATCTCAAAATACTTATGCACGTCTTTATATAACTCTAAACACTTTAATCTTTATCTTTATATAGAGCAAATCAGGTTAAAAATCTAACCCGTTAAAATCACACAGGAGAAATAGCTGTGTCTGAAACAGGCAATATTGAAGAGTTAGCGAAAAAAGTATCGAAAGATATATTCAAATGGTTTAAATGGGAGGCTTGTCCTTTAAAAGATATTGATTGGGACTGTGTTACAGAACATCACTGCAAAAAAACACATCCAGCCGACGTCGTATACTATTATGATGACCCGTACTCAGGAAAAAAGGTATACCTTAATACTGATTTGAAAAGTTACAAAAAGGGAAGTATTACAAATCAAAGTGTAAACAATGCATTAAAATCTCTTGCCATGTCAATTGAATGTGCAAATGTAAGTTCTGATTGGCAAAGTAAATTCCTCTTAGATGATGCTGACTATTCAAAAGTTATTGGCTTGCTTTTTATTTACAACCATGACAATGAGTTTGATAAAGACTCTCAAGAAATCATAAATGCTGTAGATTATAAAAAAGTGAATATGCCAGAATCAGTAATGTTATCAATTTTCGCTCCTGATACTATTAGAAGGTTATTAAATATAGTAACCGACATCAAAGGATTGATTGCAGAAGAATTATTCCCAAGGCATGAATATACTTTCTACTATCATGATCTTGTAATGTCTAGGCGATATGGTGATGAGTGGGATCAACCAGCAACACTTGAGGCACTTACAGCACCATGGCTAATCATTAAGCACAAAGATGCTGGTGAAATTGAAGAGGGTTATTTAATATACTACCACGGAGAGGGAGCAACAGTTGAAGAGTTTATTTATCTGATTGATGCACTATCACATTATCAAATGCTTTTAAGCAATATGCCTATCCGTATAAGGTTTACAGATGCATGCAGAAGTGCTCCAAATAATTTCCACAAAGCTAAGGGGGAATATTTGAAAATGTGGGGAGCCGATGAATCTCGCGAAAAACGTCTCAATACATTGAAAGCTGAGCGCATTGATAAAGTCGTATCGAATTACTGTCCAATGGAAATAGGTATGCGTGAAGATGGGTAAGAAAATAGGTCCTTCAATTTATATTCCAACTGACAAGAATATTTATGATGCTTTACAGCACAAAAAAGTAAAGCAGTCAGATTTAGTTGCCTTATTAAGAAGAAGAAATATTCTAGTTTCACCTTCGCTAGACAAACTTGAGCTGTCAATTATGATTTCAGGTCTCACTATTGACTATGAGGATTTTATATACATAACAAAGCTTTTAGAAAACCCCAACAGGAAAGAAAAAACCACACAATCATCAGTTAAGGCGCAAGTGTCTGACGATGAGATTAAAAAAGCGTGTAAGATGCTAATTGACGCAGACATAAGTGATGACACATTTAAAATTGTTAAAAGTGATAGCGATACTATATCATTGGTTGTAACGTATACTGATATTGATTTCACTAAAACTGAATTAAGACAAAGAGCAATCAAGAAGTGTGAGATTGAAATCCAAAGAGAAAATGGTGAACTCACCTTCAGAATGCCTTCTAACGAGAAGGCAAAGACAATAACAAGCAAACTAAAAGAAAATTTATCTCAAGTAAAAGGTGAAGAGCTGGAAGAAGAAACCATATCACTGGAGAATTTTATTGAAGCTGAAGCAAGAAGTTATTTCTTTGACCGATTAATAAACTTGGTGCCTGGGTATAGCTTCGAAAATGTATCAAGTGTTGATGTTTATCATTCAATTGATTCTTTAGATGATGATGAGGATGAACTAGATGAGGAACAAGCTGGTAGGTTTGCTGGTTACATAAGAAAAGCAGTTCTTGCAGGAAATGGGGTTCTTGAATCTGCAGAGTTCAATCAGTTGCATGCCCGAGGATTTTTCATATCAAAGATCGTATGGACATGCGATGAAAATGTAACGGGCGGTAATAGGGTTGAATTTGAAGCGCAATTTGGAACCCCTTCATCATGCACCGACTTTAAATACCTTGTGCGTGGTATATATAACTATAATGATCGTACTCAAGAGCATAATGTTACTAGAAGATCGGCATTGCCAAAAGAAATAAAAAAGTTAAATATTTTGCTTGAGCAAGCTGCAAAATTATCTTTTGAGGCTGTGGAAAAAAAATATTGAGAGCAAATCCATGAAAAAGGTTAAATGGTTATACTACGAATTACCAATACCTATTTTGAAATTATCAGAATTACTGATTGCTAATCAGTATTCTGAATATTTAGGCGAAGGTTTTTTGCTTTCAAAATCAACAGGTAAAACCATTGCCGGCCGCTATATAGAAAAAAACATTTCTAAAACAATTATCCAAGATCCATTTGGTAATGAAGTAGAAAACCCTGTAACGACATATTACGTATGTAATTTTAGCCTAGACATAAACTCAAATTTGTTGTGCATTTACGATCCACCGAGGACTCTTAGGAGGTTCATATCTAAGCTTCATAGCATGGTGGGTTTAGGTCTTGTACTATCAGATATTACTGTTGATCCATTAGCTTTGATACTCGATCTAGAGAAAGAAGTTGGTAAAACGAAAATTACACATATTTCATCTTATGGAATTAGAGTCGAAAAGGCAGGCCTGGCAAAAATCAGCGTTTCGGGGAAAAAAGATATTAGAAGTGAGTTTGAATCTATTACACGATCAATTAAATTTAAAACCGAATCTGTTAGATTTCAATTTCAATACAACAACCATTCAGTCACGGGGTCTTTTTCTAAAACCGGGCTATTTCAATTAAACTCGCCATCTGTATCAGAACTTATATCGAAGTTTCAGAAGTCCATTGAGAAGCAAGTTCTGACTTTTGGGCTATCTCCTTCATAAAGAATAATCAATAACAATTTAAGCATCTAGAAAGGAAGATGTATATGTCATGTGAAATTAAGAAAATTTCTACTAGTGCTCTTGCCAAACAAAGAGGATTAGTGTCTAAGGATTTCTTTCAAATACTGTTGAGTGAGGAGTTAATTGAAAGAAAGGACGATGCTTGGCACCTAACTGAAGCTGGTCTTCAATATGGCGGAGAAAACAAGACCAGCCCAAAATATGGTAATTATATTGTCTGGCCTGAGAACCTTGAGCTACCAGGTTCTGATTCATCAACAGAACAGCAAAGCTCACCTGGTAAGTTGTTGACGGCAAGTGCTGTTGCAAAACAGGTCGAACTCAGTGCTCAACGGGTAAACGCTCTCTTTTCTGAGCTTGGCTGGATCAAAAAAGCATTAAAGGGCTGGGAGATCACTCCACAGGGCAAAGCGATTAATGGAGTCCAGAAAGAAGATTATCGTTCTGGTGTTCCCTATGTCAGCTGGCCTGAATCCATCCTGGAAAATAAAGCGTTTATGCTATCCCTCAAGGAAGTTAAAGGGGAGCATGATGACTCTTCAGAAGTAACCACCACTTCAGAGCAGGTCAGCTTTCGAGAGAAATTCCCAGCGACTTTAAGAACGGCTGATGGCCATATGGTGCGTTCAAAAGCAGAAATGTTGATCGACAACTGGCTCTACATGGCAGAAATTGTCCATGCTTATGAACGTAAATTACCCATAGAAGAGGATATGTATTGTGATTTCTATATCCCCACTGGTAAGGTCTACATCGAATACTGGGGCTATGAGAATGATGATAAATACATCGCTCGTAAGAAGCAGAAGATTGAGTTATACAACAAGTATGGGTTTCATCTGATCCAGCTCAATGACGACGATGTGAAAAATCTGGATGATGTTCTGCCCAGAATGCTGTTGAAGTATGGTGTCCAGACCTACTGATCAGCGTACCTTGTGCTGATGTAGAGGGGTATTGTGGCACGACGCAGAAGAAAGCCTTCCAGGGGCGATATTATTTTACCACTGTCTGGTATGTTGGTTATTGCTTTCTGGAAAGCGGGAGACCAGCTTATAGCCATCCTGGGAGCTGTGTTAACCAGCCTCCTTTGGGTGGCGGCAGTATTCGGTGGTTTGTTTCTCATCATCCGCTTTCTTCTGAAAAAGAAAAAGCAGTTACAACTTGAGGTCAGGTCAGAATCAGAGCATAAGGTAAAGGTTTCTGCTTCCTGGGCTCCCATTCCAAAAGATAACACCAGCACATCTATCTTCGACAAGGTTAAGCTCGATGAACTTTCTATAAAGTCAGAGCAACCTCCCGCCAGTAAGCCTCCTCAATTATCAGTTGTTACCCTCCGAGAAATGGAGTGGAAGCGGTTTGAACTACTTTGCCAGGGCTACTTTTCGGCTTGCGGCTATGGCTCTCGTCTTACAAACCATGGCGCTGATGGTGGTGTGGATATTATTCTCGGAAAAGCAAATGCAGAAGGTAGCCGCCAGAAAATTTATGTGCAGTGCAAAGCCTGGTCTAATCAGAAGGTTGGAGTAAAAGCAGTGCGTGAGCTGTTTGGGGTTATGGCTGCCGATGATGTACCTTTGGGAGTCTTCGTGA
>NZ_JBLYNS010000138.1:0-13716 GCF_049310205.1 Endozoicomonas sp. ALC013
TTTGAAACCATGTACTAGGCAATATCACACCCCCAGGTAATACAGAGGATCGGCAATGCGTTTTAACGCAAAAAACTCATGCCCCTTGTCATCATAAACTTTTCTTAGCTTGTGGCTGCTGACCAGGCCACTCAACTCAGAAAAAACATGGCCAAAACCGGAGCATCCGGATCGCAGGCGCTTGCAGGCCTCAGCGTCCTTTTTTTGCTCCGGGTTCTGATGGTGCCGCTGAATCAGCATCTCCTGCAACCGGCCACTGAGGATACGCTTCTCTATGGGCTGTGCCAGGTAACAGGCCATGGCCCGGGAGACCCAATCCAGGGCAAAGTGCAACATTTGCCATTTTGCCTCCTTCTCATCATTCAGTTGGTCACCGGCCAGGATGACCGCGTTCATCTGCTCGGGAAAAATACACTGCCGCAAGTAGAACCAGGCTGCATCTTCGCAAACACGCCCATAGACCTGGTCCTGCATCAGCCACTGTTCAATACACAACTGCTCACTGGCAAGATCACTTTTGTTTCGATGGGCATTAATCTCCCGGACAAACCTCTGAACCATCAAATCACTATCGCTGAAGCGCCCCTCCCTTGGCATAAACAGCTGCCGTGGGGCCGTTGCCCCGGCCACCTTCTCAGGCGCTGGCCTCAAAGATGTAACCGGTGAAAGTTGGTCTATCTGTGCCGCTTCCGGGGTTTTATCCGGATGTTCGCGGTCTTCAGAATCTGATTGTTCAGGCAAATCAGACTCCGACGGCAAATGCCTCTGCTTAACCGGCCGGACAACTTCAGGTGTTTGCTCCGTATCCGGACTGTGCTGCTTCGGGGCAACCACGTTCCCTCTGAACTCCGCCCTGCTGCGCTGATGTGTTTTTCTTTTTTTCCTGCTTTTCCTGCTGCCAGATTCAACGACAACCGGCGTTTTAACAGCATCTGTTGCTGCAGTGCTGGTTACGGCAGGAATATTTAACTCACAGATTTCAATTAATGAATCCAGCCTTCGCCTGAGGGACTCTGGCAAACCGGGTAAGCTGCGCAGCTGCTGATACAGTTCCCGGGACTTTTCAAACCGACCAAAACCCAGGTTAATATCACCCGCATCTTTGAGCAGCAGCGGGGACAAGCCACTGTCTGCCGCATTAGCCAGATGTATAAGGGCGATCAGCGGATGTTTTTCAAACCCTGTGGAACAAAGGTACATTAGCCCTTTGGTCAACTTCATAAGCCCACTTACAAAGCGTGACTCCTTCGCCTCAAGACGTTGCTCGAAGTACTTATACAGCCTTCTTTTCGTATCCCCCTTGCCTGCATCCTTGAATACCCCGCCAAGCAGATTATTTATTGTCCCTTTCGATACCCGCAACTTCGCCCCCGATTCCTCAAACACTTGCCTGAGATCGTTATGGTTATAGCGGTTGCGCCTGGAGCGAAGTTCGAGCCTGCCACCTTCCTGTCGGGAACGAATAATGTCACTCCAGTCCAAAGTAATGATCTGCCTCAGCCCTTCCGGATAGTCAGCAAACTTTTTGATCTCAGGCTTGGCATTGGTACCCATTATCAGCCCCCCCAAATCCAGCATGAACAAGTCACGGGGCGTCATTTTTTCAAGACAGCTTTTGAAGTGTTTGTCAGTCAGCTTGAGGAGGGTAGTGAATGCATCCATCAGCTCCCGGGCAAAAGTCCGTTCCAACATAATCATTTCAGAGCTCCGATTCAGGAACGGAACCAGCAGACGCGGGATAAGAAAGGGTGAAACCAGCAGCAGCTTATCTGTATTACAACTCAGCTTCACCAGCAGCCAGGCGGCGGGAAAAAATTCAGTCTCCCGGACCAACTGAGAAAGCTCCTGCACCTGCTCATAATCCATAGAAGAGGGTGACTGTCCGGAAATCAGCAAATATAGCTCAACAGCCCTGAGATAAAGGTCGAGAAAATCCTTATCAATATTCTTAAGCTTTGCCAGGATGGGTTCAGTGGCTTCAGGCTCCCCGGCATATTGCAAAGCCAGAAATCCTGACAACAGAAAATTGCATTTCTTACCATTACTGACGAAGGGAGACAATTGCTCTTCTTCATCACAAATGCATGCAGCTAAAATGCGCATTATCGCCCGGCTATCGAAGGGGTGCGATGTACCAAAGGCGGACATCACCGCGACCACTTTTTCCCGGCTCGATAAATGGTTGTTCTTTTCGCTGTTAACAGGGTTACCCATTAACAGCCCGGGGCCATGATCAGATACAGCGGTTGCAGAGGTGCAGGGAGCGGCATCGGGGAACGTAGCAACAGGGAACCCTGAACATGCCGGTGATGAGACATTAACCACTGCCAACTCTCGTCCCCACGCGATGGCTGAGGCTGAACCAGAAGCAGACATCGCATCACTGCCCCCTGGGACAGCACTGCCAACTTCCAGTGACTTAAGAGAATCTGACAGTGAATCCATAATATCCCCCACTACCGGCACAGGCCAAAGGATGACGGTGCTGATGCCATGGATACGAGCTGTGACTGCCTAACCAGCGGTTAAGTTCAGTCCCTGCTGGGAATATGGGGCATCACGGGGAAGGGTCGGACATTACACCCTGTGCTTCAAAAACCTTGCCGGTTCCCTCTTTTTCCACCTCATCAATACGAATAATGGTATTCAGTGGAATGTAACTGCGCTTTACACCTTCAAACGCTGCCTTCAGTTTCTCTTCGCCCGGGTCAACCAGTAGCTGACTGCGCTCACCGAAGACAAACTCCTCAACCTCAATGAAACCCCAGAGTTCACTCTGGAAGATCTGTCGGGCGTAGATTTCAAACACTTCGCCCTGATTTTGAAAAATCACACGGAAAATGGGGGTTTTCGCCATTAGGTTCTAGTACCACGTTAATTCTGCCCAGACGTTTTACGGCTTGAGCTGACCATAGGATTTCAGGGCGCAGATCATAACACAAAGCCTGACTGCAATGGTTTGCCTAAATACACTGGAATGTACAAATCTGACCGGATCGATTATTCGTCATCCCACGCCCGCACTCTGCAATGACCACAATACAATCTATGTAATCACGGTTTAACCGAGCTCATCCTTGACTATCCTCCATGGTGCAGGGTAGCTATAATGCCCGGTTTATGAACAACAGGCTTGGCCTCGCTGCAGGTTTGAGCCCTCCAGGAGGCTGTTTGGGAATAGCGCCCACAGGGTGGACTATTCCCGGACAGCCTCCCGGCACAAGCCAGTAAAGTGTGAAATGAGCAAAAAACTGTATATCAAAACCCATGGTTGCCAGATGAACGAGTACGATTCCGCCCGTATGGCTGATCTGCTCGGCGAGACTCATACCCTGGAGCTGACGGACAATCCGGAAGAGGCGGATGTCCTGCTGGTAAACACCTGCTCCGTGCGGGAAAAAGCCCAGGAAAAACTGTTCCACCAGCTGGGTCGCTGGCGAAAACTGAAAGAGAAAAACCCGGACCTGATCATCGGCGTTGGCGGCTGCGTTGCCAGCCAGGAAGGTGATGAGATCCGTAAACGGGCACCCCAGGTTGATGTGGTGTTTGGCCCACAGACCCTGCACCGTTTGCCGGAAATGATCGATGCCAGCAAGGCCAACCATATTCCCGTGGTGGACGTTACCTTCCCGGAAATTGAAAAGTTTGACCGTTTGCCGGAACCCAGTGTGGATGGTCCAACGGCGTTTGTCTCCATTATGGAAGGCTGTGACAAGTACTGCACTTACTGCATCGTTCCATATACCCGTGGTGCGGAAATCAGCCGCCCCATGGATGACGTTATTGCTGAATGCTATGGCCTGGCGGAAAAAGGCGTTCGGGAAATCAACCTACTGGGGCAAAACGTCAACGCCTATCGTGGTGAAAAACACGATGGCTCCGTCTGTGACCTGGCGGAATTGATCACGGTGGTGGCTGCCATTGACGGGATTGACCGTATCCGCTTTACCACCTCTCACCCACTGGAGTTTTCAGACAGCCTGGTCAATGTCTACGCCGAAGTTCCCGAGCTGGTCAGCCATCTGCACCTGCCGGTACAGAGTGGTTCTGACCGGGTCCTGCAACTGATGAAACGGGAGCACACCGCAGCAGACTACCTGAAGAAAATACGACAGCTTCTGGCTATCCGCCCTGACCTGAAGCTCTCCTCGGACTTTATTGTCGGCTTCCCGGGAGAAACCGATCAGGACTTTGCAGACACCATGAACCTTATTGCAGAAGTGGGCTTTGACGCCTCGTTCAGTTTTATCTTCAGCAAGCGCCCCGGAACTCCCGCCGCCGATATGGAAGACAATGTTCCCGAGGAAGTGAAGAAACAGCGCCTGCAGATTTTGCAGAACCGCATTAATCAGCAGGTTATTCAGATCAGCCGTCGTCTGGTGGGCAGCACCCGGAAGATTCTGGTGACCGGTTACTCCAGGAAAGATCCGGGACAATTATCAGGACGTACCGAGTGCAACCGGGTAGTGAATTTCCAGTGTGCTGACCCTCGCCTGATTGGCCACTTTGCGGATGTCGAGATTGTTGAAGCGTTGCCGCACTCTCTGCGTGGTACGCTGATCAGTTCCGAGCTGGACAGCGTGGCCTGAGAAAAAGAGGCGTAATGCCTCTTTTTCCTGACTGGCTTACATTCAGAGACCATCGTAATATCTTACCTGAATCCACTTGCAGTAAAGGCTAAACACTGACTTTGAATACCAAAACACAAGGACAGGACTCTTCCGGAAGTAACAACGCCTCTGGCCATAATGCCACTGATCAAAACGTCTGCCGCTTCTCTCTTGAGCCTGATGAGCCACAGAGGTTCGCCGAACTCTGTGGGCAATTCAACCAGCACCTGAAACAGATCGAAGAACGTCTCGGTGTCACCATCCGTCATCGTGGTAATGTCTTTGCCATCCAGGGTGACAATGGCCGTGCGGAGGTAGCGGGCGAAGTCGTCAAGCGACTGTTCAGAGAAACCGGTAAGGACGAACCCCTCAGCCCGAACACGGTTCACCTGTTCCTGCAGGAATCGGCCATTGAGTGGATACACGAAGAACCCGAAGACAAGCTGATCTCTCTGCGTACCCGCAAAGGCCTGATTACGCCCCGGGGGCCTAACCAGCAAAGTTATGTAAAGTCGATTCTGCAGCACGACATCAATTTCGGTATTGGCCCTGCGGGTACCGGGAAAACCTACCTGGCCGTTGCCGCTGCGGTACAGGCCCTGGAAGAAGAACAGATCCGTCGCATTCTGCTGGTGCGTCCTGCGGTGGAAGCGGGGGAAAAACTGGGCTTTCTGCCTGGCGACCTGTCCCAGAAAATCGATCCTTATCTCAGGCCTCTCTACGATGCCCTGTATGAAATGCTCGGTTTTGAGCGGGTTGACCGACTGATAGAGAAAAATGTGATTGAAGTTGCCCCGCTGGCCTACATGCGGGGTCGTACACTCAATAATTCATTTATTATTCTCGATGAGTCCCAGAATACCACTCAGGAGCAGATGAAGATGTTCCTGACCCGTATCGGCTTTGGCTCTACCGCCGTGATTACCGGTGATATCACCCAGGTTGACCTGCCCCGGGGGACACGCTCCGGTCTGGCCAGTGCCATTGAAGTCCTCAAAGGGGTCGACGGTATCGGCTTTACCTGGTTTAACGCCAAGGATGTGGTACGCCATCCCCTGGTACAACGGATCGTGCAGGCCTATGACCGTTTCGACAAACTGACCCAGGAGCAGTCAACAGGAAAGTATTCCCGACCGGGTAAGCAACCTTCTGCTCCCCGCTCTGCACGCTCTTTACCAGCTGAGGGCTCTTTACCAGCCGAGGGCTCTTCATCACCCAGAGGCGCACAATAATGGCCTCGGTTCATATTGATGTGATGATTAACAGCCGCAGCACACAGCTTCCCGAACAGAGTGAGCTGGAAAAGTGGGCCGCAGCTGCCGTTGGCCAGCACCGTCAGGAAGCTGAAATCAGCCTCCTGATCGTCGATGAAGATGAAGGTGCCGAGCTGAATCGGCAATGGCGGGGCAAGGAAGGGCCAACCAATGTACTGTCCTTTCCTTCCGATCTGCCTGCCGAACTGGAGTTGCCATTACTGGGTGATTTGATAATCTGCGTCCCTGTTGTTGAGCAGGAAGCTATTGAACAGAAAAAAAGTCTCAATTCCCACTGGGCTCATATAATGGTTCATGGCACACTTCACTTGCTTGGCTACGATCACATTGACGATCAGGAAGCCGAAGAAATGGAGTCTCTGGAGACGGAAATTCTCGGTCAGCTCGGCTATCCTGATCCCTATCAGGACAGAGAGTAATCCTGACAGGCTTTGGATCACGTTTAACACATTCATCAGTAAACCGCCCACCGGGAGGTGGGCATAGCCGTGAAGACAGAGGGCAATGAGCGACGACCATTCGACGGAAGATCATCCGTCACCATCATGGATGGACAAACTGACCAGCATATTTCACCAGGACCCCAAAGACCGCAACGCGCTGCTGGGCATACTGCGAGATGCCGGAAGCCGGGGCATGCTGGATGATGAAGCGCTGAGCATCATCGAAGGCGCTGTTCAGGTCGCGGACATGCAGGTTCGTGAAATCATGATCCCCCGCTCCCAGATGGTCTGTGTGGATGAAGACCAGAACCCGGAAGAGTTCCTGCCCCAGGTTATTGAGTCGGCCCACTCCCGCTTCCCGGTTATCGGCGATACCAAAGATGAAGTCATCGGTATTCTGCTGGCCAAGGATCTGCTGCCGTTGATTCTTAACACCGGGGGCAAATTCAATATCAAGAACCATTTACGACCAGCGACTTTTATCCCGGAAAGCAAACGCCTGAATGTTTTGCTCAGGGAGTTTCGCACCAACCGTAACCACATGGCCATCGTTATTGATGAATTTGGTGGAGTGGCCGGACTGGTCACCATTGAGGATGTGCTTGAGCAGATTGTTGGCGATATCGAGGATGAAACCGATGTTGACGAAGATACCTTTATCAAACCGGCGGATGACCTTGAACACGCGTTTATTGTCAAAGCGCTGACGCCCATTGAAGACTTTAACGAGCAGTTTGCCACCAGGTTCCCGGATGATGAGTTTGATACCATTGGTGGTATCGTCATGCAGGAGTTTGGCCATATGCCAACCCGCAATGAATCCGTGGAAATTTCCGGCTTCCGCTTTGATGTACTGAACGCCGATGGTCGTCGGATTCGACTGTTGCGGGTAACCCCCTGCTGATGCCTGCTGCGACGTCCCGTTCATCTCTTCAGGTTGTGCGCTACCTGCTGTCGCTGGCCGCAGGTGCGGCCATGCCCCTGGGCTTCAGCCCTTTTGACATCTGGCCAGTTCCCATGCTGGCTGTTGGCATGATCTTTCTTTTGACCCGAACATTACCCGTCAAGACCGCAACAATGTGCGGTTTTCTTTTTGGCGTCGGGATGTTTGGGGCTGGCACATCGTGGATATACGTCAGTATCCATGAATTTGGGGCCGCTTCCCCCATGCTGGCCGGACTGCTGACCGGGCTTTTTGTCCTGGGCATTTCCGCCCTGATGATCATGCCGGTCTTCCTGCTTTACAGCTGGCTTAATCAACGAAAAGCCGGGGCAATGCCCCCCTGGCAGCAGGCACTGATGTTTTCAGGGCTCTGGGTACTGTTTGAGTGGGTGCGCAGCTGGTTGCTGACTGGCTTTCCGTGGCTGTTATCGGGCTATGCACTTCTGGACACGCCCTTTGCAACGCTGGCTCCCGTTATCGGAACCTATGGCTTAAGCCTGCTGATGGTAGCCACCGCCTGCCTGTTGTTTGCCCTGATTATTCCGGCTAAACAGCAGCGAACACCCAATATTATTGCTTTATTCATCGCCCTGGCAGGTTGGGGACTTTCGTGGCCGCTCAACAACATGGCATGGACAGAAAAAACCGGCGATATCTCCTTCAGCGCGGTACAGGGAAATATTCCCCAAAACCTGAAGTGGGACCCTGACTTTATTCACACCACCATCATTAATTACATTGGCCTGAGTGAAGACCAGTGGCAGCAGGAATTGATTATCTGGCCGGAAAATGCCATTCCACTGTTTTATAACCGTGCCCGGGGCTTGATGGCCCAGCTGGACAGACTGGCCCGTCAGAATAACAGTACATTAATTCTTGGTATGCCAGTGGATGATAATGCTGGCAGCGAAACCCGTTACTTCAACAGTATTCTGTCTCTGGGAGAAGGCTATTTACCCGCAGACGGCCCCGGCCGCTACGACAAGCAGAAGCTGGTGCCATTTGGTGAGTACGTTCCCATGGAGTCCCTGCTGCGCGGGCTGATTGATTTCTTTAACCTGCCCATGTCAGAATTCTCCCGTGGAGACTCAGAACAGACCTTACTCAAGGCGGGCGAGGTAACCATTGCCCCTTATATCTGTTATGAGGTGGTTTACCCGAACTTTGTCGCACAAATGGCGCAAGAGAGTGGGCTGCTGATTACCATCAGCAACGATACCTGGTTTGGCAAATCCATTGGCCCTGTCCAGCATTTCCAGATTGCCCGGATGCG
The DNA here is from genome assembly GCF_049310205.1 of Endozoicomonas sp. ALC013. Classification (NCBI taxonomy): domain Bacteria; kingdom Pseudomonadati; phylum Pseudomonadota; class Gammaproteobacteria; order Oceanospirillales; family Endozoicomonadaceae; genus Endozoicomonas; species Endozoicomonas sp. ALC013. The sequence goes on from NZ_JBLYNS010000138.1 coordinate 8,544, forward strand.
AGCACTGGAAACCGGACGCTTTATGATCCGGGCCACCAATGATGGCATTACCGCCCTGATTGATGAAAAGGGACGTGTGGTAAAAACGATTCCGCGCTTTACCCATGGCGTTTTGTCAGCAACCGCAGAGGTTCGCGAGGGCCAGACACCATTTATGATGTACGGCTCCTGGCCGGTGTTACTGCTAGGCTTGTTTCTGATTTTTCTGCCGCTGTATGCAAGAACCCCCCGAAAAAGAAGTCAGTGATGCCGTGGGATAGACCCAGCCCCCCCGGACAGCCCCTCAGGGGGCCATTGTCTTCCCAAGAGCGACGTCCCTGGTTAAATCCACCTCCTGCTCAAATCGTTCAAACGCAGCGATAAGTTCAGACACTATCGTTTCCAGCCTACTCTGTCTTACAGCTTCTTCCAGCCCGGATAATCCCAGATATTCCTCAACATAACCAATTATCTGATCGATCATCCGGTCATCAGGCTGGAGATGATCCAATGGCGAATTACCCCGGTCATCCAGATTTTCCAAACTCGGCCAGGCTCCTTCTGCTAACAATAATGCAAATACTTTAACCCTCTCGGGATGTTCACTTCTGCCTGCGTGATGAAGTGGCCTTACACCCGCATTGGTCGGATGATTGATGGCGATTTGATAGTCAGGATCAGCCCTGAACATATCACAGTACCACCGCACCACCTCCTCCCTGCCACCGGCTGCCAGATTAAACCGGTTATTACCCGTATTATTGGCAGCCTGCCCCTTTAAATCCCCCGGAGTTAATATTGCCTTGATGGATTTAAACAGTTGGTAATATTCCGTCCGCAGTGCTTCGGGAGCACTGTTTAACAGAAAAACCAGTATTTGATCCGGACAGTCCCTGTTGATTGCCGGCCCCACTTTACCAGCAACTTCATAGGCCATTTCATCGACTGATCTGGCCCCATTGGGTTCATTAAACAGTGAAACAATCCGCTCACGGGAAACTGAATTACAAATCACCTGAAATGCCTGAGAATCTGCTGCTGCACATGCCCAGTGAAGAGGGTTCATGCCAAAAGGGCAATCAACATCCCTGCCGATACGTAACGCTTCAGCAGCCACAGAAGCCAGAGGTTTTGCCTTATCAGCAAAATCAGATACATGTCGGCACCTGGAAAAATCAAGCACCTTCTGCTCCATAGTTGAAGCAATTCCACCACTGGCAATCGCCTCACCAGACACATGTCTGTACGGATCAAGGGGCTGAGTTCCGGGGGCATCCATCAAAATATCCTCTCGAAGCTGAAGTAGTTTGAACTTTTGATTGGCAATCCAGAAAAAAGTTTCGTCCAATGTTCCTTATATAAAAATGGAACCGGACAGCCGCTGCAAGGTCAAACGGCGATATTTAATGTCCAGGTGTGCAGGGTGTCTTTTTGAAAGCAGCAGCATCCACTCATTCCCCCCCGAAGCCTGCGGACCGGGTTACACAACAAGCCGGTTCAAACAGGATTCCTGAGCGCGTCGGATGTAGATTTAACGGTAAAAGTGTCTCAACGCATCCGTTTCACAGAGGCACAGCCCCACCCCTGAATGATGCCAGGCGTATTGAGGCTGCCTTTTGGAATAAAAGGCTGTTAAAGGGACATCAAATCACCCCGGCTGAGGTGTTTAAAGCCTATGGCAGTGACCGTTCGTCTCTCAGAGCTGGCTTTTTCCTGCAAAGGCTTTGTGCACAGAACATTCTTCTTGACAATAAAAAAGTCACCCCGGAGCAGGTCATCCAAGAATTCAACCGACAGCCAGATGGCAATGATAAGTGCAGATTGGCGATAGCACGCTATAGAGAAGAATTTTGCCTGAAGGGCCTGCCATTAAATGGTCAGCCGGTCACAGCGGATACGGTGATCAAGGATTTCCCGAATACTCCACACGGCATACTGGGAAGAGCGCGCTTTAAGGAACAATGTTGCCTCAGCGGCCAGCCGTTGAATGGCCAGCAGATTACACCGGATGAGGTGGTTAAGGCTTTTCCGGACAGTCAAGCCGGTAAACTGGGGGTAGCCCGCTTCACCGCAGAATGTTGCCTGAAGAGCCTGCCGTTGCATGGCCATCGGGTCACAGCAGATGCAGTGGTTCAGAGTTATCAGGCGGCCGGAGCAACACTGGAGCTGGCACGCTTCAAAGCGGAATGTTGCCTGAAGAGACTTCGGTTGGATGGCAAGCTGGTCACACCGGATGCGGTGGTTAAGGGTTTTCCGGGCAGTCCGGCCGGAAAACTGGGGATCGCGCGTTTCAAAGCAGAATGTTGCCTGAAGAACCTGCTGCTGTATGGTCGACGGGTCACACCGGATATGGTGGTCAAGGATTATCAGGCCGCCAGGGCATCTCTGGAGCTGGCGCGCTTCAAAGCAGAATGTTGCCTGAAGCACCTGCTGTTGTTTGGCCGACAGGTCTCACCGGATGAGGTGATGAAGGATTATCAGTCCGCCAGGGCACCACTGGAGATGGTTCGCTTTAAAGCAGAATGTTGCCTGAAAGGACTGCGGTTGAATGGTCGGCCGGTCTCACCGGATGAGGTAGTTAACGGTTATCAGACAACCAAAGCGCTGCTGGAGCTGACGCGCTTTAAGGAACAATGTTGCCTGAGGAACCTGCCGTTGAATGGCCAGCGGGTCACAGCGGATGCCGTGGTTAAGGGTTATCAGGCCGCCAGATCACTACTGGAACTGGCACACTTCAAATCAGAATGCTGCCTGAAGGGCCTGCTGTTGCAGGGCCGTCAGGTCTCAACGGATGAGGTGGTGAATGATTTCCTGAACAGTCGGAAAGGCAAACTGGGGATAGCGCGCTTCAAGGAACAATGTTGCCTCAGGGGTTTGTTGTTGTATGGCCAGCAGGTCACCCCCGAAGAGGTGGTTACGGATTTCCCGGATAGTCCGGAAGGCAAACTGGGCAGGGCCCGCTTCAAGGAACGATGTTGTTTCAGGGGCAAGCTGCTGCATCGCCAGTCGGTCACAGCACATCAGGTGGTTAAGGATTTCCCGGATAGTCCGGAAGGTAAACTGGCGCAGGCGCGCTTTAAGCAACGGTGTTGCCTGAAGGGCGTGCCACTGAAGGGCCGACAGGTGACACTGGAAGAGGTGATGCAGGATTATCAGGCCGCCAGAGCAACCCTGGAGCCCGCTCGCCTAAAAGCAGAATGTTGCCTGAGAGGACTGCTATTGAATGGCCGGCAGGTGGCTCCGGATGAAGTAGTCAGGGGTTTCCCAAATAGTCCGGAAGGCAAACTGGGAAGGGCCCGCTTCAAGGAGCAATGTTGCCTGAAGGGCCTGCCATTGAATGGCCAGCCGGTCACACCAGATGCAGTCGTTAAGGGTTTTCCGGACAGTCAGATTGGCAAACTGGGAATAGCGCGCTTTAAGGAACAATGTTGCCTGAAGGGCCTGCCGCTGAATGGCCAGCAGATTACACCGGATGAAGTGGTTAATGACTATCAGGGTGCCATGGCAACAATGGAACTGGCTTGCTTTAAGGCGGAATGTTGCCTGAGGAGCCTGGCCTTGAATGGCCAGCAAATTACACCGGAGGAAGTGGTCCGGGGTTTCACCAACAATCCGGCGGGCCAATTGGCAGCAGCGCACTTCAAAGCGGAATGTTGCCTGAGAGATCTGCTGTTGAATGACCAGCAGGCCTCGCTGGATGCGGTGGATTATGAACGGGGTGGCTGGTTGCTCGAAAACACTATTTTGTATTCTCAGCTGCCATTGAAGACGAAAGTATTGGAAAGTATCTGGGATAACCAGCAAGTATTAGACGCGTTTAATGAAATACCCGGCGATCATTCGGCTGTGCAAACCAAATATCTGATTCAAAGGCTGAAACAATCTCTGCGGTACGGTGACACCAACGAAGCTCAGGATATACTTCAACAGGCTTGGCAAATCTCAAACAACGCACCGGTTCAGGACGATGAGCAACACCGACTGCAATGTATCCTGAAATTCATGGCTATGCAGAATGAATGGGCAATTGACCATGAAAACCTGTCAGCAGAACAGGTGTTGGAATCCACCAAAACACTGAGACACTCATTTCAGAACTTACGTATACGTTTCTTCTTCCTGGCGCACTGCTATATCAACAGCCTGTGTGTTAATGGACAACAAATCCATAAGGATCAGGTATTAGAATGCCTCAAGAGTTTTCCTGAAGAAAGTAAACTGCATTATGCTTTAGTTTGCTGGCTTGAAGAATGCAGCACCGACACCAATGTAATGGATTATATGCTGTTTAGACGAGAAAACACCGTTGGCGGTGATAGTCTTCACGGATACGATGTCCCTGATGGTCAACATGGGACTTCGGCTTACTTCATGTTATCTGTTGATGAAGACTATGGGCTTGATATGAATTGAACGACAAAAATTTTCTAAATAACACTGCCCCAGGCTGGCCTTCGAGGTTAAACACAACACTCAGCTGCGATAGATCAGCCAGTACCATAAATACCCGGCGTACTCTCTGAAAGCACGTTCACTGTCGCTCAAATAACGGGCACTGGGCAACCATCGACTGATACGGAAAGTGTCTTTTGAGGCATTGGCCAGCATACCTGGTGCCGGAATCACATGAAAACCCGCTCGTTCAAAGCTGAGAACGGCCCTTGGCATATGCCAGCCATGGGTCACGAGTAAAACCGACTGAATATCCTCAGGCAGCATTTCACGGGCATACACTGCATTTTCCCGGGTTGTAGTACTTTGATCCTCCAACCACCGGGTTTCCACAGCAAAATCATGCTTAAGACTTTCTGCCATGGTGGCTGCTTCCGGTCGGAAACCGCCACCACTGACCATAACCGGCAGCTCAGTCTGACGGCTCAGCCATGCGCCATAACGGAGTCGCTCCAGGGTATACATAGAAGGGCGAAAGCCTGACATCTCGGGGCTGATACGAGGTAAACCACCACCAAGAATCACCACTGCCTGAGGCTCTACAGGTTGTGTTTGCCCCGGCGTAAAGACCGGGTAACGCTCAAGACTGCGAATAAGCAGCGATGAAACCGGCTGGGTTGAGAACAGATAAAGAATGACCAGTGCCAGCCAGGCAATCCATGACTTAAAAATCAGTCCCATTATGATCAGCCAAATCAGCAACATGAAAAAAGGAGTCCATTTGTTTTTCTAGGAGCCTGTC
>NZ_JBLYNS010000139.1:0-12875 GCF_049310205.1 Endozoicomonas sp. ALC013
ACAACTTAACCCTTACGATATCTGTCGTAAGGGTTTTGTCGTTTATAGGGCCTGTAAACAAAGGGTTAAACGCACTTCGCTGGAGGATTCGCCCTCCCCACAAACAAGCTATTTTCCACCTTTTTTTGCCGTTTTCTCTCTGCTCTCTGAAAAAGTGGAGGATTTTGCCTTGCGAGGTCTCCAGCGGTGTTTTTCCTTATTAAAGTCAGATTGTTAGGCTAAATGTCGTGCTGGAGGTTTCAGGGCGTAAGTCTGGTAGGGGCTTGGAACTAAATCTGGAAAAATATGCTTCTGGTGCTCATCAGCAAACAAGCTATTATTCTCGTTATTTCTATTTGAGATGTACTATGAATCTGAGAGATTTGTCTCGATCTGAGCAAGCTAAGATACTCGCAGATTATCATGACAACAGAGATATCGGTCGGGAAGTATTCGAAGGCATTAGTGACTGTTTGTCTGGTGATGCTGTCATTAAGTCAGCCAAAAAGCTTGGGTTAGCTGCTGGCAAGGAGATTATTGCTCAGAATGAGAATGAGCTAACGATATTGATGGATTATGCTTATCACAATCAAAGGAATGGGCTCTTTAATGCCATAGAGCGCTTCACAAACATGAATTCTAATGTGGTTGCGGAGTACCCTGAGTTTTTCAAAGCAATAAATGCGTCGTTTTATTCAGTTTTCTCTGTAACGTCAGTGACGCCGGGACTTGGAATCACGGTTGAGGATATGCTGACTGGAGAAAATATACACATCATTGATGTAGGCTTTTCACACTCTCCACGAGTTCCAAATATGTGTGGTCGGATAATTCCTTTTAAAGAGGGGTATTACTGTACTTCGGGTGCGATGCTGCCACTTTTCAAGGCCCACCAACAAGAAGCTGTAGATAGAATTCTGGTTAAGTTCTCGGCTCATAAACTGTCCATGCAACAGCCGGTTTTTTCAAAGAAGCAGGAAGCTGCTTTTCAGGCTGAAATCATTCGGTATCTTTTGAAAACGGATGCCTGTGAGAGAGTTGGCTTTATTTAGTTCACCATCCTTGATCGCAGCCAGGGTTTCATCAAATTGGCTGCGTAGCTCTTCAATCCAGAAGGTCACTTCGCCGGGTGTTTCAGAAGTGTTGGTGAGCAACATAGCTCAACTTAACCCTTACGATATCTGTCGTAAGGGTTTTGTCGTTTTTAGAGTTTGCAAAAGAAAAAGCGGAAGAATTGCCCCTTCGAGTTCTCCACTTTTTGTCTTTCAAGATTGGTGCGTTTGTTTAAAAATTTGCCGAAGTTCACACCGGTGGTTAGCAGGTGCTTTTCCAATAGGGTTCGGGGCTGGATTCAAAATGATCCCTGTTCTCGCCTCTTTTGGCCAATACATAACTGTGCCCGTGTGATTCGATTACTCTGATATTGGAAGCAGGAATTCCCGACTGGTTTAACAACCTCGAAAGTCTCTGTCCTTTGGTAATATTGCCATTACCTCTATCAATTCCCGCGATAGTAATAACCAGAAGCCCTCTGAGAGGGGCCAGCAGTTCATATATTTTCTGGAAGAACTCTTTTGCCTGCTCTTCATCCTGGTGGTCAAACTTCTCAATAAAGGGAATGTATATCTGGTCAAATGTCTTTGAAGCCTCAGTTTGTTGTGATTGATTATTATCGTTGGCAAGGCTGTCATCCATAAGTTCACCCGGATCAGGTGTGATAACCTGCATTACCCTGTCATTAATCCAGTCCGTCAGAAAATTATCAAAAACCCAGCCATAGGTTGGGTGAGTGCTTATTTGATCCGGGAATAGTTGAGATTGATCTGAGGGGAAGGGAAGATTAAAAATAGAGCGAAACACAGGCTCTTCATCGTAGATACCATTTAAGTCATTTAGCCAGTCCCTTAAATCACCATAGTTTATATGGTCATCCTTACTCAATATTCCTTGTGGCCAGGGATCGGACGGCGGACTGTTCTTGATCATTGAGTAATTGTCGTGAAGCCCTGAGTTCTGTTCAATGCTGATGCTGGTGCCGGGCGTCGCTCCGGCTGACATATCGGTGGCTGTTGAGCTAATACTTCCAGTGTCTTGAGTATCTATTTCGCTACAGGATAAACAGCCTGGAGTAGTATTTTCGTCAAGCTCGACTATTTGATAGTCGTTAAGTTCTTTGCTGTTAATTGAGGAGCTGTCGTGGGTAGCACAAGACGCTGAGAAATAAAGTGCTGCTGGTGAGGGTATCGGGTAAATGGGCAGCTGTTGTTTTGCAGCGGCAATGTCAGACGGTGACATGTCAAGCTGATTTATCGAGTCGATGGGGCTCAACTCACCGGTCAGTAAAGATTTGGCGCTGCCCGTAATCAGGGCTATCAGAGGAATCATTTGTAATCGGTCGCTTCAGATGTTTGTGCAGATAAAACGGTAGCATGCTTACCAGTGATCTTCTCTTGTTCCTGATCACAGGTATGCTTGAAAGCTTCATGGGAGGCACTCTGTAAAGCCTTCATTTTCAGGGACTGTTTCCGGGCTCGATAAGTAGCTTTCCCTTTTTCGGATTGTGTGTAAGCTCGTTTGGAAGCTTTTCCTCTCTCGGACTGTGAATAAGCCTTCTTGTAAGCCTTCCTTTTCAGAGATTGTTCCCAGGCTCGTTGGGTAGCTCTCCCTTTTTCGGAGTGCCTGTAAGCTCGTCTGGCAGCTTTTGCTCTTTCGGACTGTGAGTAAGCCTTCAGGTAAGCCTTCCGCTCCTTGGACTGAGAGTAAGCCTTCTGGTAAGCCTTTCCTTTCTCGGAATATGCGTAAGTCTTCCGGTAAGCTCTGCGGCAAGTCTTCCCCTTCTCAGAATTTTCCCAGGCTCGCGTCATAGCCTTTCCTCTCTCGGACTGTGACCAGATCTTATAGTAAGCCTTCCGTTTCTCAGTCTGTTCGTTTGTCTTCCTTTTCTTGGCCCCGGTACAGGGGATCTCTTTCCCGGGCTTAGCCTGAGCTTGTTTGGCAACGCTTACTTTCCCGTGCTGCGCGTTAGCCTTCCGGTCAGGCTTATCATGAGAGAGGGGCAGAGATTCACCAGAGCTGGAAGCAAAGGCATTAAAATGCAGCTCATTTCTTGCGGGAGGTATATTTTGTTGAAGCTGTTCACTATTTGTTCGAGGGTTGATTATAGAAACTGGCATTGCTCGCACAAAGCGAGGATCAACAAGATGTTGATTGTTGGGTAATGGATCAGTAACTTCACCAGGATTGTGATGAATATTAATAGCTGAGGAGCTTTGAGAGTAAATAACCCTGACTGGCACTTTTTTAAAGCGGGAATCACTGAATGGATTATGTAGACTTGCACTGCATGGAATCAAGTTGTTGAAATAATTACTGGGTTCAGTTTGACCAACGCGCAGCCCGAACACCAAACTACTTTGCTGTGGACAGGCTTTAAAAACCAATCCACTGCCTGACATAACAGACTCATACGCTTTTTGAAATTCCGCATACAGGGAGTGTGAGGTTAAATAGGGGTTAGTCATTGAATTATAGAATTAAAGGTTTACTGTGTGAGACCACTCGTTCTTATAAAAGTTCCTCTCTAATACAATCTGGTCAATACAAATTCTTCAAAAGCCAGCGCCTCATGAATGATGAGAACGCTGGTGGTTGGATGGTTGGGTTTGCCTGCTGTTGGGCAAGAATTGGTGTTACGGATGATGATCCGGCATCGTCAGTGAAATGATGGCAGTGAGTATGATAAAGAATGAAGAGATCCACAGGCAGGCTGCCAGTCCTCCCCATTGAAAAGCCAATCCCGAAAGCACGGTTCCGGTTAAACGCCCCATGGCGTTGGCCATGTAATAGAAGCCAACATCCATGGATGCACCTTCTTCCCGGGCAAAAGAGACAATCAGGTAAGAGTGCAGCGATGAGTTGATGGCGAAAACCCCGCCAAAAATCAGTAGGCCGATAATCAGACTCAACTGTGGATACCACTGGCATGTGATCGCCAGCGCCAGCAGGACCGACACCAGTAATAGCGTTGCTGACCATAATGCCAGGGCGGTGCGATTCTGGATATGCTGGTTCTCAGCCCCGGTAATTTTGGGCGCAATACCCTGAACCAGGCCATAACCAATCACCCATATAGCCATGAAACTCCCTGTTTCCACGTGGCTCCAGCCAAAAACGGCATTCAGGGAGACAGGAAGGGCGATGACAAACCATACGTCCCGGGAGGCAAAGAGAAAAAGGCGGGCCGCAGAGAGAGTATTGATGGCCTTGCTCTTGGAGAATATCTGGGTAAATTTGGGCTTGCTGCGGGCTTTACCCAGGTCTTTTTGCAGCCATATCAGGCTGCCTGCCAGTACCAGGGTCAATACAGACGACATGGTCAGCATGGCACTCTGAAAACCAATCAGACTGAGCAGGGCCCCGCCCAGAAAGAAACCTGCACCTTTCAAGGCATTTTTGGACCCCGTCAAAATGGCTATCCAGCGATAGAGTTTTCCCGCCTGCTGGCTACTGACCAGGGTTTTTATGGAGGTCTTCGCGCTCATCTTGTTCAGGTCCTTGGCGATGCCTGAAATCGCCTGGGCAAACATCACCAGAGGTATAGACAGGAACTGGGCAGGGACTGACAGCATCAGCAAAGCGGTGATCTGCATAAACAGGCCGATATTCATGGTTCTGTTCAGACCGATTCGGGCGCCCAGCCAGCCGCCAAGCAGGTTAGTGACTACCCCGAAGAACTCATAAAAGAGAAACAGCATGGCAATTTCCAAACCGGAATAACCCAGTGCATAGAAGTGGAGAACCACGAGCATGCGCAGGGCACCATCGGTCAGGGTGAAGTTCCAGTAGTTGAAGGTGATAAGCGAATAATTTCTTATCTGCTGTTGCCGGAACTGCCTGGTGTTTTCAACGTGGGTAGTCTCAGTCATCAGGCGTTCTCTCTGCCAACCTTGAGTGCCAGCTCGGCCGTACGACAGGCGTAGCCCATTTCATTATCGTACCAGGCATAAATTTTTACCATGCGCTGGTCAACCACCATAGTGGACAGTGCATCAATAATTGAAGAACGCTGGTCACCACGGTAATCGATGGAAACCAGGGGCCTTTCTTCATAACCGAGGATGCCGTTCAGTGAACCCCCGGCGGCGGATTTCAACAGCTGATTAACTTCCTCCACCGAAGTATCCCGGGATACGTCAAACACCATATCAGTGATCGATGCATTCGCCAGGGGTACCCGGATAGCATGGCCATTCAACCGACCCTTCAGATCAGGAAAAATCTGAGTGATGGCAGTGGCAGAACCTGTTGTTGTCGGGATCAGGGACATGCCACAGGCGCGTGCTCTTCTCAGGTCCTTATGGGGCGCGTCCAGAATCGTCTGGGTGTTGGTCAGGTCATGAACGGTGGTGATAGCGCCGCGGGTAATGCCAAGATTTTCGTGAATGACCTTAACAACAGGCGCTATGCAGTTGGTGGTGCATGAGGCGGCGGTGACAATGCGATGCTGGTTGGCATCATAGAGATTATCATTTACCCCCATAACCACATTCAGAACACCTTCTTCCTTCACGGGGGCGGTGACGACCACTCGTTTAACGCCCTGCTCAAGATATTGGTTAAGTTTGGCTGTTGCCTTGTGAACACCTGTGGCATCGATCACCACATCACAATCCGACCAGTTTACGGCAGTGATCTCTTTTTCCTGAAAGCACTCAATACTCTGACCATTGATGACAATATGCCGGTCGTCCGATGAAATGGTTTCCTGCCAGGTACCTTGTACTGAGTCAAATTCCAGCAGGTGGGCCAGTGTTGCACTGTTCCCGGCCACGTCATTGATTCTGACGAACTCAATGTCCGGCCAGTGCCATGCGGCTCTCAGTGCAAGTCTGCCGATACGGCCGAAGCCATTGATACCTACTTTGATCGTCATTTTCTTACTCCTTAACAGGGCGGTCAGGCATGGATTCCAGCCGACCGGTATCCTGCTGGTACTCACTTTTCAGACAGTTTGAGTGGCGAAGGCCGTCAACGATTTTGTTCATCCAGCCGGGCAGACTTTCTGCTACGGAATAGAAAATCCATTGATCTTTACGACGGGTTTTTAACAAACCATGATTTCGCATTTGTGCCAGATGTCGGGATATCTTGGGCTGTGGCTCATTCAGGGCAGATACCAGTTCATAGACACACAACTCACCTTGCCGGGCTATCAGTAGCAGGCAGCGGAGGCGAATTTCATCCGCCATCATTTTGAAGAACTCAGGGGGTAGCATCAAAATTGCTCAAACATGTGGATATGCGCATATTCGCATATTGTGGATAAAATACAAGTCAAATATGCGCAGGCTCACCAATTTTTGAGTAGTTGTGTGCTGGTATGATTATGGCGGGAGAATGAGGGGTTGGTTCAATTAGGTATTCGTTATTGAAGACTTAGAGAGCGCTTGCTACTCAGGCGGTAGAGAAGGGCGGTTCAGGTTTACATAAGATAAAGCATGGCCATAAAGACAAAGCCGGGCAGAAAAAAACCAACCAGGGCTCCGGATTCCCTGTCGCCCCAATGTTTCTCCGTCACCTTGCCGGAATAGTGGATGATAGCAATCCATGACAGCAGGCAGATAGCTGAAATCATCCAGCTGGTGGGTGTCATTCCCTCGATAATTTTCATCAGATTGAACACAATCAGGAGTCCTCTCAAGCATGGCTTACTAGAAAGATAGACTCTTTTTGATGAAAGAAGTTCCCTTCCAGGGGAGAGGTGAAAAATGGTTATAACAAAAAGGGGCCAGAGCCCCTTAAAGAATGAGATGAATATTACATGGCCGGGTAAGTGTAAGAAGCCTGAATACCCAGTGGCAGACCAAGCGCCCAGTAAGCCAGCAGGAAGATAGTCCAGCCGATCAGCATGGCGATGGAGTATGGCATCATCATGGAAGCCAGAGAGCCGATACCGGAGTTCTTCACATAACGCTGGCAGTAAACCACCACCAGTGGGAAGTAAACCATCAGCGGAGAAATGATGTTGGAAACCGAGTCACCAACACGGTAAGCCGCCTGAGACAGTTCCGGAGAGATGCCCACCGCCATCAGCATAGGTACCAGGATTGGACCAATCAGGGCCCATTTGGCAGAAGAAGAGCCGATCACCAGGTTAACGGTGGCGGTCAGCAGGATCATGCCAATAACAGTGATTTCGGCAGGCAGGTTCATGGCCTGCAGAACTTCCGCACCGCTCAGGGCCAATACGGTACCCAGGTTAGACTGGGAGAACGCGTACAGGAACTGCGCACAGAAGAAAGACATCACCAGGTAAGAGCCCATGGTGGACATGGTGCTGTTCATGGCAACCACAGTGTCTTTAGAGGTCTTGAAGGTGCCAGAAACTTTACCGTAGACAATACCCGGAATTATAAACAGGATAAAAATCAGCGGCACGATAGACTGCATCAACGGTGCAGAGAATGCTGTGATTTCACCGGTCGGAGAGCGCAGTGGCGAAGTCTCAGGAATCACGGCAGCAACCAGCACTGCGATACCTGCCAGCATAGCCAGGCCAGCGGCATTAAAGGCTTTGCTTTCTTCTGGCGTAAAGGAGCTAAGGTCTGGTGCTTTCTCTGCATCTTCATCCAGGGCAGCAGTTCCCCGCAGATGTGGCTCAACAATTTTGTCAGTGACATACCAGCCAATAGCGACGATAACAATACTGGACGCACCGGTGAAGAACAGGTTGGCCAGTGGGTTCATCTGGAAAGTCGGGTCCAGAATTTGTGCAGCCGACTGAGTAAAGCCCTGCAGCAGTGGATCAATACCGGAAGGGATAAAGTTGGCAGAGAAACCACCGGATACTCCGGCAAAGGCCGCAGCGATACCCGCTAAAGGATGACGGCCCGCCGCATGGAAGATAATACCGCCCAGAGGAATAACCAGAACGTAACCAGCATCAGCTGCAGTATGGCTGACAATGGCAACCAGAATCAGCATTGGGGTTAACAGTTTGACCGGGGTGACACCCAGCATTTTCTTGAGACCGGTATTGATGAAACCGGACTTCTCCGCCACGCCGATACCCAGCATGGCAACCAGGACGATACCCATTGGGGCAAAGCCAGCAAAATTCTTAACCATACTGGCAAGAAAGGCCGCAAGAGCAGAGCCGGTCAGCAGGTTTTTAACCGCCACAGTTTCACCGGTGGCCGGATGCACCATGTCCAGGCTCATCTGGGACATCAAGGCAGACAAAACCCAGACGATGACCATGCCATAAAGGAATAACAGTGTCGGGTCCGGCAGTTTGTTGCCTGCCTTTTCAACGGCGTTCAGGAAGCGATTCATCAACCTGGAATCGCCCGGTTTCACCTCCGGCATTGGAGAAGCTTCAGCTACACTCATGGATGACTCTTTCTCTTACTACTATTTATCGAAATGGTGATTATGTAAAGATTTTAAAAAATCAAAGATGAGATGCGGAATGATCCAGATCAATTAAATATAATAAAGGGAAGTGCAGTGATAATATTTAGAGATATTTTCTGATAAGGGTGGTGAAATTCGAGAGATATCACTGGGCTATCTCATACTGCTCTTTCGTTTTTCGAGACTGAACCCCATCCATTTGTAAAGACTGTCGTTTAATACTTTGTCCGCATAACCTGATTCCTGTCGATTAACCAGTTTCTCTGAAATTTGGTTGACGGGCAGAGTGCATCCAAGCGCTTTGGATACCGCAATGTAAAGATCAAAGGGGGAAAGCTCAACGGGCATTTTTTCCAGCTTGCCTTCCAGGTCCAGCAGGGAGACAAAAAGATCACCCTGGATCTGCGGGTAGATGGCGTAATCAACACGACCAACGTTCAGCATTTTCAGGCCCTGCTGTGCATGGAAGGTTTTCACAATACTCAGGTGATCGTCTGCGTACTGCTCAAACGCCTTGCTGAACCGGACATTTCGTGGTGCAACTCCTTTAAGATCCTTCATATCTGACCAGTGCCGTATATCACGCTGATCATCTCTTCGGGTTACAACCATATAGCTTTGCGTGTAAATAGGAGGGTAGATATGGTAGACCTCATTCAGGTATTTCTGCTGATAGATCATGGCCGGATTAATATGGATGATACCCTGGCGAAGTTTGTGGGTGACCCGATTGGCTCCGCCAAAGTAATCATTAATGACACGGATACCTTCTTCTTCAAGAATTTCAGTGAGCAAATCGGAGGCTGCGCCATGAGTGCTCTGGTAGTCGCCCCAGCTTACCGGCGGAAGGTCAGGATAACCGGTCAACACAACTTCTTTGCACATGGCGCTGTGTGCCAGCAGTTGCCCGGAAAACAGTACATAAAATACCAATACTGTAAATGTTCGCAAATGCTTGTCCTTTATAATGTCTTTCTTTTCAGTCCTTGATGACCAAGGGCTCAAGCAAATTTAATGATAACAGAAATCCACTCTGGTATGTTGTATGGGTATTGATATTCGTCATCTGAAGGATGGTTGTAAAATAGAAGACAGTGATCACTTTCGGTCAGCACGCATCAACAGTCAGGGGTATTGGTGTTCTTTCAGGGATGGGGCATCGTTCTATCGCCGTTGCATGGATGGCTCAATAGTGTTGGGTGCAGAGGCGAGGCGACTGCCAGCTGGTGAGATGGACAGGGTGCTTGAGGCGTACCAGGGGTGGATCAAAAATATTGCTGCTGATAATAAAGTCATTCGGGCAAGCCAGCAGCTAACCAATAAAGATTATAACGATGTTGCTGACCTCTATCGTGAAGTCTATTCCGAAGAAGTCACCATTCTCCCGCCTGACCGTTATGGCGATATTGTTATTATGCCAGCAACAGGGTGTCCGAACAGACGGTGTACGTTCTGTGCCTTCTATAAAGATAAGCCCTATAGGGTTCTTAATGAACCGGCGTTTGCTCAACATCTTGCTGATGTAAAAGAGCTGTATGGTGCAAAGGTGCATTCATCTCCCGGTGTATTTCTTGGCTCAGCGAATGCAATGGCTCTGTCCCAGAGGCGACTGATGTGCTGTTTGGCATTAATAAAGGAAAAGCTTGGCACTTTTAAAAGGGAGGTTAGTACATTCGCTGATCCTGATTTCAGTGCAAAACGGACAACAGCGCAGTGGAATGAGTTGCGTGAGAGCGGTTTGCGTCATTTGGTGATTGGTCTGGAAACCGGTTGGGGTGAGTTAAGAGCCAACCTGGGGAAATCAGGAGACCTTGATAAATGTATAGCCATGATTAACAGTGCCAGGCGGGCTGGGATCCATATTGGTCTGACGCTGCTGACCGGAGCGGCACCAGGGGAGTTAAGAAGAGAAAATCTGAAACAAACGTTGATTACCCTTGAAAGTCTGGAGCTTTCCGGGGGGGATCTCATATACCTGTCACCGCTGAGCAAAAATGGCTTTGTGCACGATGCCGCTTTAGAAGAGCAAAGTGAGATGATGACGGTGATAATGACGATGACTGAGGCGAAAGTGGTGCCTTATCAAATGCAGCGTTTTCAATATTTCATGTGAACTGAAGACGACCGTCTTTTAATGTTTGCAGCAATGGTGGATTGATCGAAAGAAAAACAACCGGTTGTGTTCAGTTGAATAGTCCAGATGATAAATGCTTACGTTTAATAAATGAGATTATGTTCCTGACTTAGTAAATTAGCTTTACAAAGCTCCCATTAACAACAATGGGAGCTTTGCTATCGTCATTAATAAATATTCAAGCAACCTTGCCTCGGGCGCTTAGGGCTCATTAGTATCTATCGAGATTCTTATGAACATAGTGTCATTCTTTACGTATTTATCCAGGTTCTGTGTGGATAATTCCAGTATACAAGGGCAGCCAGAAGCGATGTTGCGCTCCTTTTTAGGCCTTTGAAAAGATGAAGAATAGGGGGCGGGGCGAAAAGCATCATGCCTGTCTTCGCCGTGCGTCAGATCAAGAATATTAAAATGGACTTTGTGTCGGAACGGCCAATGCAGGGTTTCATCGTAGTCACCTTTCATCACCACTAAAAATAAGCTGATATGCGTTCCTTTTCCCAAGCCGTCACCATTCAGGTAGAGCTTTGCACACAATTTATAGCCATAAGTGTTTGTAAAGAATACAGGGGAGAATAGGATATTCGTTTTACCACTTATAGCATCATTTCGTTTGGCAGTGAATTGATCAATTTTCCAAAGCAGGGTGCCGTTTGTGGTTACCGGATTTCCTTGTACGGCTTTGGCTTTGAGAAGTTGATCTATCAAATGAAATGCATTGGCCAGTTGGTTTTCAAGATCTTTAACAGTATGGCAACATTCTGTGTTGCGTTTTTCAAGGTCAGTGATGCGTTGCTCGAGTTCGGATGTCAGCGAGGGACTGGGGTGCAGTCTTGGATTTTGAGGAGAGAAGTAAAAGGCCCGGGTAAGCGTTTGCAGTTGTTGGTTCAGTGAATCAATTTTTTTATCCAGTGACTCTATTTTTACATCAATCAGGGATTCTTGCTCTTTGAGCATTAATTGCCTCATCTGTTCTACCTGTTTTATCAGCTTTTCCACGCGTATATCAAGCGCTGAGTGGCTTTCGGTAGCCTCCGAACTCGCGTGTTGGAGCATGGTTATCCTGTCTTCCAAAGTAAAGTTTCTACATACGGCAATGTGCTTAAGGAGATCCCTATAAAGCCCGTGCCATTGACAATCAGTATTTTCATTGGTGGTGTTTGAAGGGCATTGATATAGATGTGTGGATTCGATTTCACGGGAGTGAAATTTGTCCGGATAGGTCTCGGAGTTATCGATAGGGCAACGGTATACCTCTACATTATCCGGGGTGCCTGGTTGTTTGGTGCGTGGGTTTGGTTGCTCGTGCTTCAGGCAATGACGACACAGCAAGTGAATAACTTCATCAGAGCTGCAATGGTAAAGTTCTCCAGGCAGGTGATTCATTTTATTGCAATATACTACTTTTTTCGTGAATAGTTCAGGCATTTCGGTCATAACCTGAACGCCACGGTAATAAAAACTGGTTATGTTTTTTGATGGGAGTGTATACAGACTACTTGCTATTGATGTGTTAGTAGAGGTTGCCCGGCTGTGGGGCGTGTTAAGTGATAACTGACCTGCGTGCATTTGATTATCCACTCATTACTGGTTTCAATAACCATTCGATTATGAAACTGCATGAAAGTTCCGACCAATAATGCTTTGTCATGCAAAGCCCTCTCAGGTGGAAAGCAACCCGGCACTGTAGAGAGTGGTATTTTCATTGTGTAGCCAATTGAGCACTTGTTTTACCGACTCATAGTGATGCCCATAATCTCTATAAGTCAGTTGGCGTAGGTGATTGTACGTAAAACCATCATCGCTTATTGATTAACATCAAAACTTCTCTATTATTTGCACCACTTCCACGGACTGGCCCAAACGGTCATCCACGGATCAGCAGAATGAATCATTATCGCTGACCGGGAAGTGCGGTTTGAAAATGGGTTGTTTGGATTGAATGAAAAACAACCGGTTGACAAATCAAACTGGCGCGGTAAGATGCGCATCCGCTGACAGGGCTTGAGAGCAACGTCAGTGAGTTGGAAAGCTTCTTTCTTCTTCTGAAAAATGATCGCTTGACAACGAAAGTTGCCACGGTAAGATGTGCAGCCTTGCTGATCGGCGCTGACTGCTGAATCAGCGATTAAATCGCCACAGTTTAATCAGTTCTTTAACAAGATATCAGACAATTCGTGTGGGCGCTTGTGCGATTGCATCGGTTACAAAAGGCTATCACCTTTTGTTAATAGTTAAATGCGACGCTTAAGCGAACATACTCGTTAATTTGCAGTAAGTTCTATTGAGCATATAAATTTTTCGCATGAAAAATTTAAACTGAAGAGTTTGATCATGGCTCAGATTG
>NZ_JBLYNS010000140.1:0-12865 GCF_049310205.1 Endozoicomonas sp. ALC013
AGAATAATGAGCACAGAGAGTTACTCGTTCCCACACCGCAGAGGCTGTCGCGAAAGTCTTTTTAATCTGTCTTTTGCGACAACCTCTCCAGCCTGGGAACGAGACAATTTTTAATTGGGGTTCTTTTCCGTTTTCATTGACTCCTCATAACTTGGAGGTGGTTCATCAAAAGTCTGTGTACCCGGAGGGCTTAACCAATACTCTAAAGAACCATACGCAGGAGGAGCTGACGGCATTGAAAAATAGCCATCTCCCTCAGGATCAGCAGGAGGAGATGATGGTGTTGGGAAATAGCCATATTCTCTCTCAGGATCAGCAGGAGGGGCTGACGGTATTGGAGAATAGCCACAAGCTCCCTCAGGCTCAGCAGGATCATCATGAGGCGGTGCAGGCATATCGTCACAAATTTTTCCTTCAGGCTGCTGTATATTAAGACCGCCTTCTTTCTTTAAAAAATCAACAATCACTGTTTTATTAAGCTCCTCTGCCTGGTCCAGAGGGGTGCATTTGCCATGGCCATTGATAGGCTGCCCTCTATGCAAGAGAAGAAGGATTATCCTACAGGCTGCCTGCTCATCCATCCATCTTGATTGAACTGCAGCATTAATAAGTGCATCGATACCGCTTTTCTGAACAGGTTTGTAATATTTTTTTTTCTTTTCGTTGAGCTTTGGGTCAGTCAGATATTTCACAATATCAAAGTGTCCATGAGAAACCGCTGACCAGATAGGAGCCTCGAAAGATTTTATGCAAACTTTTATTCCTTGACCAACAAAATAATTGAGAACTTCAAGGAATCCGTGCCTGGATGCCATTTGCATCGCTGTAGCAGAGTCTAAACTTAATTTCTTACATAGTGATTTGATGCCTGATTCCTTTTTGGTTTCAATTGCGTTTTGCAATTCAATTAAACAGTCAAACTCTTTTTTCTCACTCACGGACAATAAGCCATATCTCTTAAGGTTACTTCTATTCCTCAAAAGTCTGGCTATGCGTAATTTATTTAACTCCACTGCCCTATTGAGAGGAGTAACCACATCACAACCATCAGGATCTTCTCCCTTACTCAGAAGAAACTCGATCATTCTGCAGGCTGTATCCTCATCCATATTTGATGATAGAACTGCATCGTGGATAAGTCCCTCATTTTCAGTTCCTTCACCAAAGATGAAGAAAGACTTGTCTTTGTCTTTGAGTCCGAGATCAATCAGATATGCCACGATTTCTAATTGTCCATAAGAAACGGCTTTCCAAATATGGGAGGAGGAGCCAACTTTATCAATTTCTTCTCCTTTGTTGATAAAATACTTAAGTACATCAAGGTAGCCATACATGATTGCCATATTCACCCAGTAAGAACTACGATATTCTTTCAACAGTTCTTCTATTATTTTTTGTTTTCTTTTTGGTTCAACACCCCAAAACCCTGTATTCAAATTGACAGCCTCATGAAAACGTTGCAGATTCTTAACTTCTCTGGTGCTTTGTCTTAAAATAAATTCATCATGTAAATCGCTGGGTACCCGAATATGAGGAACATGATGATGATTATTTTCCTCTGGGTTCATGTCGAGGCTATGTTTACTGATACGTTTACCGAAACGTTTACTGTTACGTTCAACGTAACGTTTACTGATACGTTCACCGTAAAGTTCACCGTAACGTTTATCGTACCGTTCACTGTAACGTTCACCGATACTAAGATTATTGACGTATTCTGTAATCTGTATTTTCCGGTATCCTGCGCTTCTGCATTCATTTCGCTCGGAACTGCCGGGGGGATTTGGGCATTCTTTAAAATCAGTGCAGCAACATAGGATGCTAAAAGGTCGACTTGTAGTTTCCATTAAAATTCCTTATCACATTATTAATTAAGGACATCCCTTAACACACTGTTATAAAAGCTTCCCCTTTAGAGTAAAATTTCAGAATTTAGTTCCCATACTGACAACAACTAATCAATCCAGTAATTTTTGGTATTTACCAATAGCACCTTCTCAGGGTAGACATTAAGTCCCAACCACCCCGAAAAGGCTTAATCTTGTACGCCCTGAACAACCACCCCGTGCAGGGTGCTCTCGTTTCGCATTTTTCATAAGAAAATTAAAAAAGCATCTTAATAATTGAGTGACCTTAATTATAAAGCCAACCGCAAAAAGCCAGGCATTAGCATTACTAACCGACTGGTTAGTTATTTGTGGAAAACAAAATGGTTAAATTGCAACGTTTTTTAACAATGACCCCGTTGGTAAAGCTCTATTGAGTTCGTAGCAAAACTTGCACGAGCCATTTTAATACAAATAATTAACACAAGGATTGTCCAATGACTTGCATAGCCGCATCTGAATTTGCGATACCCCTAACTGTGGATTTGACCGATCCGCATGGTAACGATAAACCTGTTACAAAAAGTTCCGAAAACCAGGGGCAACCAATCCACCACAGGGCCATATCGCCGATCAATCATCCTGAGCCCCGGGAGCCCGAGAACCTCAGGTTATTGATGGAACCTCTGCCCGGGCAAACAACTGCATTTCACCAGATGCAGCCGCTTATAGCTGATGAGATTACCATTGATAATCCGGAATTTAAGCGGCCACCCGGAAAAATAAAAAAGCTGGCCCTGGCGATTAAAATCTTTTCTAAAAGCTTTAAAACAATGTCTTGTTTCAATAATCCAGAGACTGACAGGAGTGCACGGGTAGAAAAAATACGTAACCGGGTTTTCACCGGAACCGCTGCAGTGTTAGACATACTGACCGGGGCAATCATCTTAAAAGGGTTTATAGACTTTATGGGTTCTTGTCGTCAACGTGGAGAGTCAGACACTATACTCCTGGATTTTCTTGTTGCGGCTATCGCCATAACCGTAATGTTTGGGACTTTTGGTATTGGCTGGCTGCTCTCTCAGGGAATCTCTCGCCTGGTGACCTCAACCGTGGCAGCGTCGGTGGATACCCGTGAAAAATTAGCCGAGATGACCGGCTTTACATCACCAGAAGAGAGATTTTTAAACAAATATCAAAGAACGCAGGAGTCTCTCACCGTATTGAAAACCAAGCTTATTGATGCTGAGCTGTCCAGTACTTTAAGACATTGTCAATCCAGTGAAGCAGAGCGTGAAGCCAGAGAGCAGGCCAAACTTGATACTCAAGCTTTGAATCCAGGCGCTGCCAAGGATAAATGGTATGATTCTTTACAGCGTTATTACCTGAGAGAGTGGGCTGAGTTCTATCAGTTCAGTAGTGAGGAACTAAAGGAGGAAATCCGTAAAACCGAAGATTGGCTTAACAGGGCAGCAAAACAGAAAGAACGGCTCTGTAATGAACAGGAACTACAAAAACTGAATGCTGTGGTTGCTGACGAAAACCCGGCTCACCGGGCTCCTATGTAATTCGAAGGTAATGGGCAGCGTGTACGGTTGTAGACGTTAGCCTTTTAAAAATCGCTGTGAAGACCGCTTCTCTGGACAGGATGGGCATAGCACCTTTCAGAAGAACCTTAAACATTTCATTCTACAGCCAGGGGTTAGCTATGCTTACCAGCTGGTTAGTGCTTTATTGAATAAAAAATCATTTAATATTTTCAATTGATGAGAAACAGACGGAAATGTTTTATCAATTCCCTGCCAGAATTTGCAGGCGATCTCTAAATACCAGCAATTAAGACAAGGAGTGTCCCATGATTAACACAACTGGTCCGGCGACATTATCGGCATCTGCGAACCCCTCAACTCAAGCAAAAAAAGCGACAGAGCAGCCAAGGGACGATAAAGCTGTCGAGTCCAACAGCCATACAAGGCCAGATCAGTCACTCTCTCACAGGGCAGTCTCTTTAACCGAGCAATCACCAGGACTCAAAGCATCCGAAAAACTTAAGCTAACGGCAACTTCGTCACCAAAACAAACAGCCATTGACCAGATGCATTCACCATTTAAGGCTGATATTACCATTAATGATCCGGAGTTCAGGCAACCACCCGGCAAAATAAAAAAGCTTGCCCTGGCGATTAAAATCTTTTCGAAAAGCTTTAAAACAATGTCTGATTTCAATAATCCAGAGACTGATCGGAGTGCCCGGGTGGAAACCATACGTAGTCGGGTTTTCACCGTGTCCACTAAATTGTTGGACATACTAACCGGGGCAATAATCCTGAAAGGGTTTATAGATTATTTAGGTTCCCATGAGAGTCTTAGATCTTCAGTCAATTTTCTCGGACTGATTATTATTGATCTTATCGCCACAATCGTAATTTTTGGGGCTTTTGGTATTGGCTGGCTGCTCTCCCAGGGAATTTCTCGCCTGTTGACGTCAACCGTGGCAGCATCGGTGGATACCCGTGAAAAATTAGCCGAAATGACCGCCTTTACGTCACCAGAAGAGAGGTTTTTAAAAAAATATCAACGAATGGAGGAGTCTCTGTGCGTACTGCAAACCAAGCTTATTGATGCAAAGCTGGCCAGAACGTTAAGAAATTGTGACAGAGGAAACGCAGAGATTAAGGCCGAAGAGCGTGCCAGAAAGGAGATTGCAAAGTTGAATCCTGGCGCTAAAAAAGAGACATGGTTTGAATCTAAACAGCGCGAACACCTGAGAGATTGGTATGAGTTTTACGCGTTCAAAATTGAGGAACTGGAGCAAGAAATCAGTAAAACCAAAGATTGGCTTGGCCGGGCCGCAAAACAGAAAGCACTGCTCGCTAATGAACAGCGGGAACTGGAAGAACTGTATGATGACGTTGCTCCACCGATTGTCGGCAAATTGAAGCTGGAACCGCTTAAATTGATTCGTGTTTAATTCCCGGTTAAGTCCTGGGCGAGCAGCTTCTTTCCTGCCCTTTGAACTTCTGGCAACACATATTTTTCCCTACCCAAAACGAGAAACCCCGGCCTAAGCCGGGGTTTCTATGGGGTTTGGGAATACATTTTCGTTAGAAAATGTATTACTCCATGATTTTGGCAACAACGCCAGCACCAACAGTACGGCCACCTTCACGGATCGCGAAGCGCAGACCTTCTTCCATCGCTACCGGGTTGATCAGGGTAGCAACGAAGTTGATGTTGTCACCAGGCATGACCATTTCAACGCCTTCGTTCAGTTCTACAGCACCGGTTACGTCAGTAGTACGGAAGTAGAACTGTGGACGGTAGCCCTTGAAGAATGGCGTGTGACGACCGCCTTCTTCTTTGGACAGGATGTACACTTCAGCTTCGAACTTGGTGTGCGGAGTAACGGTTCCTGGCTTAATCAGACACTGACCACGCTCAACGTCTTCACGCTTGGTACCACGCAGCAGGGCACCGATGTTCTCGCCTGCACGACCTTCGTCCAGCAGCTTACGGAACATTTCAACACCAGTAACGGTAGTCTTGGTCGTCTCTTTGATACCAATGATTTCTACTTCGTTACCAACGTTGATGATACCACGCTCAACACGGCCAGTTACTACGGTACCACGGCCAGCAATGGAGAATACGTCTTCGATCGGCATCAGGAATGGCTGATCGATCGCACGCTCTGGCTCTGGGATGTACTCGTCCAGAGTTTCTACCAGCTTACGTACAGCAGAAGTACCCATTTCGTTGGTGTCTTCGCCGTTCAGGGCCATCAGGGCAGAACCGATGATGATTGGCGTGTCGTCACCCGGGAAGTCGTAGGTGTCCAGAAGTTCACGAACTTCCATCTCGACCAGTTCCAGCAGCTCTTCGTCGTCAACCATGTCGGCTTTGTTCAGGAATACCACGATGTAGGGTACACCTACCTGACGAGACAGCAGGATGTGCTCACGAGTCTGTGGCATGGGGCCATCAGCAGCGGAACATACCAGAATAGCGCCGTCCATCTGGGCAGCACCGGTGATCATGTTCTTAACATAGTCAGCGTGTCCTGGGCAGTCTACGTGCGCGTAGTGACGGTTTGGAGAGTCGTACTCTACGTGTGCAGTAGAGATGGTGATACCACGCTCACGCTCTTCTGGAGCGTTGTCGATCTGGTCGAATGCACGCATGGTGCCGCCCCAGATTTCAGCACATACACGAGTCAGCGCTGCAGTCAGAGTGGTTTTACCGTGGTCAACGTGACCGATGGTGCCGACGTTTACGTGCGGCTTCGAGCGTTCAAATTTTTCCTTAGCCATGTCTCTTAACCTTTAGCTATAGATAGTTCGAGGGTAGCAATATCAAGCAGGGCATTCTAACAGCCATTGTCACCGGAAAGAATTTCTCATGTTAAAAAAACATAAAAAAAACGGTTATTCCCGGGAAGCCGACGGTCAGAACCCCTTAGTTAATATCAACCCTGGTTTTTGATGACCGCTTCAGCAATGCTGGCGGGCGCTTCGGCATACTCATGGAATTCCATGGAGTATGTTGCACGCCCCTGAGTTGCTGAACGCAGATCGGTAGCGTAGCCGAACATTTCACCCAGCGGCACCTGAGCATTAATCACCTTGCCAGAAGGTGTATCTTCCATCCCCTGAACAATACCGCGACGACGGTTCAGGTCGCCCATAACGTCACCCATGTAGTCTTCTGGTGTTACCACCTCGACCTTCATCATAGGCTCCATCAGGACAGGCTTGGCCTGAGGCGCGTATTTCTTCAGAGCCTGCGAAGCAGCGATTTTAAACGCCATTTCGTTAGAGTCAACATCGTGGAATGAACCATCGTACAGACGAGCTTTCAGACCCAGCAGCGGGTAGCCGGCGATAACGCCGTTCTTCATCTGTTCTTCGATACCTTTCTGGATAGCCGGGATGTATTCCTTCGGAATCACACCACCCACGATTTCGTTGATGAATTCCAGACCTTCTTCACCGTCGGAAGCAGGCGAGAACTCAACAACAACGTGACCGTACTGACCGCGACCACCAGACTGCTTGGCAAACTTGTGGTTAGCGTCAACAGAGCCTTTCAGCTTCTCACGGTAGGCAACCTGTGGCTTACCAATGTTCGCTTCTACCTTGAACTCGCGACGCATACGGTCAACGATGATGTCCAGGTGCAGCTCACCCATACCGGAGATAATGGTCTGGCCACTCTCTTCGTCAGTGTGTACGCGGAAAGATGGATCTTCCTGAGCCAGTTTGCCCAGAGCGATACCCATTTTTTCCTGGTCAGCCTTGGTCTTTGGCTCAACCGCAACAGAGATTACCGGCTCCGGAAACTCCATGCGCTCCAGAGTGATAATGCTGTCCATGGCACACAGAGTGTCACCGGTGGTGACATCTTTCATGCCGATCAGCGCTACAATGTCACCAGCGACGCACTCTTTCAGCTCTTCACGGTTGTTAGCGTGCATCTGTACCATTCGGCCAACACGCTCTTTCTTGTGCTTAACCGGGTTGTATACCGTGTCACCAGAGTTCAGAACGCCGGAGTAGTTACGAACGAAGGTCAGAGTACCCACGAACGGGTCGGTGGCAATCTTGAACGCCAGAGCGGAAAAAGGCGCGTTGTCATCCGCTTCACGGGTAGCAACCGTACCTTCTGCGTCGTCCAGGATACCTTCGATTGCCTTCACTTCTTTTGGCGAAGGCATCAGCTCGATAACGGCGTCCAGAACAGCCTGTACACCCTTGTTCTTGAAGGCAGAGCCGCCAAACACCGGGATGATTTCATTGGCCAGAGTACGGGCACGGATACCGGCCTTGATCTCTTCTTCTGACAGATCACCCTCTTCCAGGTATTTTTCCATCAGTTCTTCAGTGGCTTCAGCAGCAGCTTCGACCATGTACTCACGCATTTCTGCGCACAGCGCTTCCATGTCGGCAGGAATGTCTTCGTAAGTGAAGCTCATACCCTGGTCTTCTTCGCTCCAGATGATGGATTTCATCTTAACGAGGTCAACCACGCCCTTGAACTCGTCTTCGGCACCGATGGTCATCTGCATGGGTACAGCGTTGGCATTCAGACGGTCACGCAGCTGGCTGATCACCATTTCGAAATCAGCACCGGTGCGGTCCATCTTGTTGACGAAGACCATACGGGGAACTTCGTACTTGTCTGCCTGACGCCAGACGGTTTCAGTCTGAGGCTGAACACCGGAAGAACCACACAGTACGACGACAGCACCGTCGAGTACACGCAGGGAACGCTCTACCTCGATGGTAAAGTCAACGTGTCCCGGGGTGTCGATGATGTTGATACGGTGCTCGTCAAACTGAGCATCCATACCACGCCAGAAACAGGTAGTAGCAGCAGAGGTAATGGTGATACCACGCTCCTGCTCCTGCTCCATCCAGTCCATGGTGGCAGCACCATCA
The DNA here is from genome assembly GCF_049310205.1 of Endozoicomonas sp. ALC013. Taxonomy (NCBI): domain Bacteria; kingdom Pseudomonadati; phylum Pseudomonadota; class Gammaproteobacteria; order Oceanospirillales; family Endozoicomonadaceae; genus Endozoicomonas; species Endozoicomonas sp. ALC013. The sequence continues at coordinate 8,264 of NZ_JBLYNS010000140.1, forward strand.
TGAACTTCACCAATTTTATGGCTCAGACCGGTGTAAAACAAAACACGTTCTGTGGTCGTTGTCTTACCCGCGTCAACATGGGCACAGATACCAATGTTGCGATAGCGGTTGATCGGGGTTTTACGGGCCACGACTCAATCCTCTGATACTTAGAAACGGTAGTGGGAGAATGCCTTGTTGGCTTCAGCCATACGATGCACGTCTTCACGCTTCTTAACGGCAGCACCCTTGCTTTCGGCAGCGTCCAGCAGCTCTCCAGCCAGGCGGAGTTTCATGGACTTTTCACCACGCTTGCGCGCAGCGTCTACCAGCCAGCGCATGGCCAGGGCAGTACGACGGGCAGGGCGAACTTCAACGGGTACCTGGTAAGTGGCACCACCAACACGGCGAGACTTAACCTCTACCATAGGAGCGATGGTTTCCAGAGCTTTTTCGAACAGCTCCAGAGGCTCCTTATTGGTACGCTCCAGAACGATGTCCAGGGCACCATATACGATCTTTTCAGCGACAGATTTCTTACCGCTGACCATCACGTGGTTGATGAATTTAGTGAGTGTTTTGTTGCCAAACTTAGGATCTGGCAGCACGTCGCGCTTAGCGACTACGCGTCTTCTTGGCATTGATAAGCCCTCTACGTCGGTCTTCAGGTAATCCAGGATCAATCAATGACTTTTTCGATACAAAAAAGCAGTGACCTGGCCTTACTCTCATCAACCTGATATTAAAAAAATTTTTACCCGGCTTGACACTAGTCTCTTGCAACTAGTTTCTAGCCCTTAGGTCTCTTGGTACCGTACTTGGAACGGCCCTTCTTACGGTCGTTAACACCCTGGGTATCCAGGCTACCGCGAACGGTGTGGTAACGAACACCTGGCAAGTCCTTTACACGACCGCCACGGATCAGAACAACACTGTGCTCTTGCAGGTTGTGACCTTCACCACCGATGTAGGAAGTCACTTCAAAGCCGTTGGTCAAACGCACACGACATACTTTACGCAGCGCAGAGTTAGGCTTTTTAGGGGTAGTAGTATAAACACGGGTACAAACCCCGCGACGCTGAGGACAGGCCTGCAGCGCAGGCACGTCCGTCTTTCTAACCTTACGCTTCCGGGGCTTGCGCACCAGCTGGTTAATTGTTGCCATTCAGCAAACTCCAATCTCTATTCGAGAACCGTTTCTAAGTGTTGAGTCTGAACCGTCAGAGGAAAGAGCAGTCCAGACTCCTGCTTTAAACAGCAAAAGCCGGCAGAAACCGGCTTATACGACCCGGTCCACGACTAACTCACAAGAAGCGAACCACGGGCAAAATAAAGCGCAGAAATTCTACGGATCGACAAAAGCAACGTCAAGTAGGGGATTCAGCCATATAAAGCGAGAAATATCCCATACTCTGGCACAGAAGCGTGTTTAACAGGGGATTCTTACTGTTTTAAGGAGGGCTAACCAAAGACAGGGAAGATAATTTACGGGCAAAAAAGTTAACGCAGGAAAGCCAGAAAAAACAGATAACCTAATGATTTATATATTCTTTAATAAATACCCCTTATCCGGCAATCACTTCCCCGAACAAGTGATAAGCGCTGCCAGAGCATTACCAGATATGCTAAAGTCGCCACCCCACACACCTTCAAAGTTTAAAACTCAATGAAACGCGAACTGGCAATCGAATTTTCACGGGTCACCGAAGCCGCCGCCCTGGCAGGTTATAAATGGCTGGGACGAGGCGATAAAAATGCCGCTGACGGTGCTGCCGTCGAAGCCATGCGCACCATGCTGAATAAAGTCGATATGCACGGTGAGATTGTGATCGGTGAAGGAGAAATCGACGAAGCACCCATGCTGTATATTGGTGAAAAAGTCGGCACCGGCAATGGTGAAAGCATTGATATTGCTGTCGACCCGATTGAAGGCACACGCATGACGGCCATGGGCCAGAATAACGCCATCGCCGTTCTGGCTGCCGGTGAAAAAGGCTCCTTTTTGAAAGCGCCGGACATGTATATGGAGAAGCTGGTCTGTGGACCGGGCGCCAAAGGCGTGATCGACCTGAATCTGGGGCTGCGTGAGAATATCCGTAATGTCGCCCGCGCCCTGCACAAACCCGTCGAGAGTCTGGTGGTCATCACCCTCGCCAAACCACGCCATGATGCCGCCATTGCCATGATGCAGAGCATGGGTGTTCGCGTATTTGCCATTCCTGATGGTGATGTTGCGGCTTCTATCCTTACCTGCATGCCCGACAGCGAAGTTGACCTGATGTACTGCGTGGGCGGAGCACCGGAAGGCGTGGTTTCAGCGGCCGTTATCCGGGCACTGGGTGGTGATATGCACGGCCGTCTAGTAACCCGTGACAAAGCCAAGGGGGAAACGCCGGAAAACATTGAAGCAGGCCGACTGGAAGGGGAACGCTGTCGGGAAATGGGAGTAGAGCCGGGCAAAGTACTGCACCTGGATGATATGGCCAGTTCCGATAACGTCGTCTTTTCAGCCACCGGCATTACCAAGGGTGATTTGCTCCAGGGCATTATGCGCACCGGCAATATCGCCACTACCGAAACCCTGGTGGTTCGCGGTAAATCCCGAACCATCCGCCGCATCCAGTCCACACACTATCTGGATCGCAAGGATGATGATATCAAGAACATCATTCTTTAATCCACCAGGAGGATGTCTGGGAATAGCTCCCGTCTGGTAAACCATTTCAATGGGTTTGAGGCGTACAATCTCCGTTCACCCTGAGCGGAGTCGAAGGGTGCTTGGCACGATCTAAGTTTCCGCCCTTCGACAGGCTCAGGACGAACGGAGTGCGAAGGCACCACAACCTGTCAAACTAATTGAAACCATGTACAAGAGCAATCGGGATAGTGCAGAGTCTCACAACTCTGCTCCTCCCACAACACCGGCCATACGGATCACGTAGCACGGCGTTTCAAATCTACTCTGTATTCATCTTGCCGCCAATTCTGGCAGCCCGAGGTTCTTGAAATATCTATTCGGCAATGCTTGAGTTAGTGCCGACTACCACTCAACCGCATAGGTCCATGAGCTGATTTTGCCGTATTCCACGCAAGGAAACGACTTACTCCCAGAAGCCTCAACATTCGGTAGCCTTTGCTGCCCCATTGCTTCAGGATATAACACCGTAATCGTCGTCGAATCCATTTGTCCAAATCTCGCAGAGGACTCAGTATTTCGGCAATGTCGAAATACGCTTTGACCACCACGGACGATGGGAAGCCTGGTTTTGCAGGAGCAAAAACCAGCCCAACCAAGCAGGGATTTTCTAAGCTCTGCAATAATCCGGATGATTGAATGGCCTCTCGTTCGACGGCTCAGTTGTTTAACGGTCGTTTTCAGTGTGGTCAACGCTTTATCACTGACTTTTACTTTTAACACCCGTCGACTGAACGTAAATCCAAGGAATCTGCGCTCCCAAGGTCGGCCTGCTGCGCTTTCCTGGGTATTCACTGTGAGTCGCAGTGATTCTCCAAGATAACGTTGCAGGCTTTTCATCACGCGCTCACCCACTGTTTTGCTTCTGACGAAAATTACGCTGTCATCGGCATAACGAGCAAACCGAAGGTTCCGCTTTTCCAGTTCCCAGTCCAGATTATTCAGCACTATGTTTGAAAGAACAGGCAACAAAGGGCCACCTTGTGGTACACCTTTCACACTGGCTTGCTTTGTTCCATTAATGCAAACACCCGTTTTCAGATAACGGTTGATTAACCGAAGCAGAGTGGCATCCTTATGGTGAGCTTTGAGTTGTGTCATCAATAAATCATGATTGACATTATCAAAGAATGCCTCAAGGTCGCCGCCCACCACCCAGCTGTTTCCGTCTCGTATGACTGATTGTGCGTGACGTATGGCTCGATGTGCATTCCGGTGAGGGCGAAAACCGTAACTGTTGTTATGGAATTTGCTGTCCCACTCTTCCTGCATAATATGGGCAACAGCCTGCTGTATCAGTCGGTCAAGTACGGTAGGAATACCCAGCTTGCGTTTGCGGCCATCCGGTTTTGGGATTTCCACCCGCAGCACGGGCCTGGATTGGCAGGCTCCTTCTGCCAGTTACTGCCGAATCTTTGGCCAGTGTTGTTTCAGGAAGTCTGGAAGTTCATCAACGGTCATGCCATCAATACCTGTGGCTCGTTTATTACGTTGAACCTGTTTCAGTGCACGTACCAGATTATTCCTGTCCAGTACCCGCACCATCAAAGATGAACAAAAGATGCTTTTTTACAGTGAAGAGCGGTTTAATCGGGTCTCCCGTTTCCGGTTCACCCTCTGTTTTATCCCGAGACAACGACAGTTGTTTAACAGATGCCATCCGAAATCACTTCCCCGATGATTACTTTCCAAGATTTGTTCTGGCCTTCAGTGGCCGGAGACCACCTACTATGCCGTCTGCTGATAGGGCTATGGATAGCCCGTATGCCGAAAATGCAGGAGCAATTTTCGGTCTTCTGCACTGCGATCACAGCGGATTGCTCCGTTGTGGGTATTCCGGAGGCATTCGGCCACCCATTCCGGTAACATCCGGCCACTGATTCCGGAAACATTCGGCCACCTATTCCGGTAACATCCGGCCACCCTTT